>CANMZR010000063.1 GCA_947502375.1 Polyangiaceae bacterium | reverse complement strand
TCGCTGCTCGCCATCCATCTCGACGGGCGTGGCTATTTAAAGGAAAGCATCGGCAGTCTTGCGGCGTGGTTCGCGCTGGGGATCGTGGCCTTCTCGTTTCCGATGAGCTCGATCATCGAGCGGGTGACGGCAAAGCGGATGCTCGTCGCGTCCCTGTTTCTTTACGCGTTGACCGTCGGGATATTCCCGTTCGTGACCCACTCGTTCGCCCTGGCCGCGTTCGTGCGCGTGCTCGATGGTGCCGCTTCGGCTGGCATGTGGATTGGTTGTGAGACGATCCTCTTGCAACGCGCCGAGACCGATCAAAAGGCCGCCATCACGGCGCTTTACGCGGCCGCGATAGCGGTGGGCTACATGGTCGGACCGTTCCTCTCGAAGCTCGTGGTGGCTTTTTTTTCGATCGAGGCGGCGTTCGTCGTCGCCGGCGTCGTATCGGCGCTGACGGGGTTGCTCGTGCTCACGCGTCTGGACCCCGATAAAACCACGGTGGCGCTCGACGGCGAACCAGGTTCAGCGACCGCTCGGGCTCGTTCCGGTTCGACCGCGTCGCTCGTCTGGAGCATCAAGAACTCGTGCTTTGGAAACTTCGCGTACGGTTACTTTCAGGCCTCCGTGGTCCTCTTCTTGCCGCTCTATCTCATCGCCGCGAAGGGCATCACCCGCGAGCAGACGATCCTCATCCCGGGGTTTTTCGCGCTCGGAATGCTCACCTTCGTTCGCGGGGCCGGCTGGTTCGGTGATCGCTACGGCCATCTGTTGACGATGCGGCTCCTCGGCGCATTCGGTTTGCTCACCGTGATCGGGTTCGTCGTCCTCGACTCGTATTGGCTCATGTGCGCCGCCGTAAGCGCCGCGGGTGCCACGCTCGCCAGCATCTCACCGCTGAGCCTCGCGCTGCAGGGGTCGATCCTCAAGCCTGCTGATTATGGCCGCGGAAACGCCATCTACAACGGCTTCTACGCGGCCGGGATGCTGTTCGGCCCACCCGTTTCGGGTCGGCTCTTCAAGAGCTACGGCGGCCCCGCGATGCTCTACCACCTGGCAGCGCTGTGGGGTTTTTTCGTGCTTTTTACAATTGTGTTCGCGAAAGACGATCCCGCTTACGGAAAGAGAAGCCGGGCGCTCCTGGTCGCCGACTCGGCGCACTAAACGAAGACGCTGTCGTACTCGCTGGCGTAGTCGCGCGGCGCGTGCGCGCTGTCCGTTGGCTGATGTCCTGTGATGATGCCACCGCTCCGCGCGAGTTCTTCTTGACGAACCCGCCTATCTGTTGAAAGCTATATTCAACTTCAAGTTCAACAAGGTCGTCTGGTTGAACGTCGTCGGTGTCTTTCACGCCATGCTTGTTTGCCTCTGCAAAGCCGTTTCCGATCGCGACGTGGCTCGTGCGCTTGCCGACGGGGCTCGCAGCGTCGAGGACGTCGTCCGTTGTACCGGTGCCGGCACAGGCTGCGGAATGTGCCGCGATTCGCTCGCGTGTGCGGTGAACGGTGGCTGTCCGTTGCCGCCCGTTCGCACGGCGACCTGGACGAGCGGTGCCCGCCGCTTCGACGGCGAGTCTTCGCAGCTCGTGCCGCTTCGTCGGTCGTCCGCACAGGCGCGCTGAAGGGCGTTGCCGCGCAGCTTCAAAAACGTGGTGCGCGTCGCCGGGTAGCCGTTGGCCCAAAATGCGGCTACGAAGCCTTCCATGAAGGGTCAACCAGAGATCATTGCGCTCCTGAATGAAGTTCTCGGTGGTGAGCTCGTTGCCATCAGTCAGTACTTCTTGCACGCGAAAATGTGCGCCAATTGGGGCTACGTTCGTCTCGCTGCAAAGATTCGGTCCGAGTCGATCGAAGAGATGCGTCACGCCGAGCAGCTCACCGAGCGGGTGCTCTTCCTCGATGGCCTTCCAAACCTTCAGAAACTCGGCAAGCTGCACATTGGCGAGACCGTCAAAGAGCAGCTTGAAAGCGATCTCGCCCTCGAGATGCACGCTCACAAACTTTTGAACGACGGCATTGAACTTTGTCGGGAAAAAAGTGACAACGCGACCGAAGAGCTCTTGCGGAAAATTCTTGTGAACGAAGAAGAGCATATCGATTGGCTCGAGACGCAACTCGAGGTCATCAGTCGCATCGGCGTCGAGCTGTACCTCGCGCAGCAACTCCAGGGTTGAGGTCGTCGGCGGAGCCATCTGTTGTTAGCCAGAGTTCTCGTCATCGACGATCAGCGCAACCTGCGCGCCACCCTCGCACTGATGCTGCGAAGCGCCGGCTATACGGTCAATGAGGCGGCGGGTGGCGCGGAGGGCGTGCAGAAGACGCAGGAGGCAAGCTACGATCTCGTCATCACGGACCTCCGCATCGGGGCCGAGAGCGGTCTTGACGTGCTTCGTTCCATCAAGGAGCGGGGATCGCTGACGGAGGTCATCATCATGACCGGATTCGGGACGGTGGAGAGCGCCGTCTCGGCGATGCAGCTCGGTGCGCACGATTACTTGCAGAAGCCGTTCACCGAGGCGGAGTTGCTCGTCAAGGTCGAGCGCGCGGTCACCAAGCGTCAGCTTCTGGGGCAAGTTCAGATCTGTGCCACAGACTTCAAGGAGCGCTTCAAGTTCGAGAACATCATCGGTCGATCGGAAGCGATTCGGGTCCTGCTCGGTCGCATTTTACGCGTGGCTCCGACCGATGCCACCGTCCTCATTACCGGCGATAGCGGCACGGGGAAAGAGCTCGTCGCACGAGCGATTCACGCGAATTCGCCCCGTGCGGACAAACCGTTCGTCCCTGTGAATTGCGCGGCGATCACGGAGACTTTGCTCGAAAGTGAGCTCTTTGGGCATGCGCGGGGTGCGTTCACCGGTGCTGTTGCCGCGCGCAAAGGGCTGATTGAAGAGGCCCATGGGGGCACGTTTTTCCTCGATGAGATCGCCGAGACGAGCGTTCAGTTTCAGGCGAAATTGCTGCGTCTTCTCGAGCTGCACGAGGTGCGTCGCGTCGGCGAAAACCAAGCCATTCAAGTTGATGTTCGCATCATCGCCGCGACCAATCAGGACCTGCGTGAAGCGGTCAGGGCGAAGCAGTTTCGCGAAGACTTGTTCTATCGCTTGAACGTTGCGCGCTTTGTGTTGCCGCCCCTCTGCGAGCGCCGCGAGGACATCCCGATGCTCGCCGCGCATTTTCTCGACAGATACAATCGGCGATACCGAAAGAGCGTTCGGTTCGCCGACAACGTGAACGACGCGCTGATGTTGCAGCCGTTTCGTGGCAACGTTCGGGAGCTTGAGAACCTTGTCGAGCAAGGCGTGGCGTTCGCCGGCTCGGACATCATTGGTGTTGACGACGTGCTTCCGGTCGAGTCGCTGCCCGCAAAGTCTGCGGATGGTGCGCGAACCCTTGCCGGGATCGTCGACGATGCAGAGCGCGAGGCGATCGAGTCGAAGTTGCGTGAGCTGCACGGAGATCGCGAGCGGACCGCCGAAGCGCTGGCGATAAGTGCGACGACGCTCTGGCGAAAGATGACGCGTCTCGGTGTCCGCACGGACGATTGACGTGAAGTCCCACGAGCTTGCTTACCATCTTCCCGAAGCGCTGATAGCGCGGCACCCGCTCGCCGAGCGCTCGGCGTCGCGGTTGTTGGTCGTGACGGAGCCTTGTGCTCACGAGACGATCGTGGGCCTCGCGGCGCGACTCGAGCCGGGCACGGTGCTCGTCGTCAACGACACCCGCGTCATCAAGGCTCGGCTCTTCGGTCACCGAGTCGGCAGCCTCGGGCGGGTCGAGGTGTTGCTCGTCCGAATGTTGGATGCGACGCATTGGCAAGCGCTGGCGAAGAGCAGCAAGCCGCTCCGTGTCGGGAGTGCGATCGCCATCGAAGCCGGGTCGTCGCCGTGCCTCGTCACGGTTGAAGCGGAACGCGACGCCGAGGGTTTGCTCACGGTTCGCATCGATGCAGACGAGCCGATCGACAGGCTGCTCGAGTGCCATGGTCACGTTCCACTGCCGCCCTACTTGGGGCGCGCGGACGAGGCCTCGGACGACGAGCGGTATCAAACGGTGTACGCACGGGTCCCCGGTGCGGTGGCCGCGCCGACTGCCGGTTTGCACTTTGACGAGGCCTTGCTGGCTACGTTGCGGGCCAAAGGCGTCGAGGTTGTGACCGTGACGCTGCACGTCGGACCAGGAACGTTTCGTCCGGTCAGCGTCGAGGACCTGCAGGACCACCGAATGCACGCGGAATCCTTCGCGGTCCCCGAGGCGACGGCTGCGGCGATTTCAGACGCGCGCAAACGCGGTTCGAGTGTGGTCGCCGTCGGCACCACCGTGGTCCGCGCGCTCGAGTCCGCGTATCGACCGGGGTCCCCTGGACTCGTTGAGCCCACGCGAGCGGACACGCGCCTTTTGATTCAGCCCGGCTACTCTTTCGCGGTCGTCGACGCGCTCGTGACGAACTTCCATTTGCCGCATTCAACATTGCTCGCGCTGGTCTTTGCGTTCGGCGGGCAGGCGCGGATCCAGGCCGCATACGCCGAGGCCATCGAGCGAAACTATCGTTTTTATTCCTATGGCGACGCGATGTTCATCCCGTCGTGCGTTTTACGAGGACCGCGATGACTGTTCGTTTGTCGATCGAAGCTCAGGATGGAAACGCCCGAACCGGAGTTTTGTCCACGCCCCATGGGCCGGTGCTCGTGCCCACCTTCATGCCCGTAGGCACCCAGGGTAGCGTCAAGGGTCTGAGCCCCGAGGAGGTTGCGGCTACCGGGGCCCAGGTCGTCCTTGGGAATACGTATCATCTCTGGTTGCGGCCCGGCGCGGAGACGGTCGCTGGGCCAGGAGGGCTGCATCGCTGGAGCCGCTGGCCGCATGCGATGTTGACCGATTCTGGTGGTTTTCAAGCATTTTCGCTGGCGAAAATGTGCAAGCGTGACGATGACGGCTTCGAGTTTCGCTCGCATTTGGATGGTCGCCGTTGTCGCCTCTCCCCAGAAGAAGCCGTGCGCGTGCAGCGGCTCTTGGGCGCAGACATTCAAATGCAGCTTGACGTCTGCCCGCCGGGTGGGTCCCCCGCGGCCGTTTTACGCGAGGCGTGCAGCGTCACGACGGCGTGGGCAAGGCGGGGCCTCGAGGCGCGCGCGCGAGCCGATGAAACGAGCCCCCAAGCTCAGGCGATGTTCGGGATCATCCAAGGCGGAACCGACGTGGCACTGAGGCTCGAGCACGCGGCCGAGCTCGGAGCGCTCGAGGCCGGTGGACGTGGCTTCGACGGGCTTGCCTTTGGTGGCTTCTCGGTCGGCGAACCGATTGAGGCGATGCACGAGGTGCTCGGAGCGGTGGTGCATCGCGTCGAGCCTTCGCGGCCCCGCTATCTGATGGGCGTTGGGACGCCTCGTGACCTCCTGCTCGCAATCGGGGCGGGGATCGACATGTTCGATTGCGTGTTACCCACTCGCAACGCTCGCAATGGTCAGGCGCTCACGCGCACGGGCAAGCTCATCATAAAGAATGCGCGGTACAAGGATGACCCAAGCCCGATCGATCCCAATTGCGGTTGCCCGGCGTGCGCCGGAGGGTTCTCGCGCTCGTACCTGCGGCATCTGTTTATGTGCGGTGAAATGCTGGCGTTGCGTCTTCTCAGCCTCCACAATCTGCACCTCTATGGTGAGCTGACGAGGGGAGCCCGAGAGGCGATCCGAGCGGGGAGCTTCGGGGCGTTTCAAAAGTCCTGGCTCGATGAACTCGGCGGGGGCGAAACGGCTTGAGCCCGGCCCGGGGGGGAGTTGTGCGAGCGTCCTTCGAGCATGAGAATTGCGTTCTCGTTGCTGTGGGCTTGTCGCTGCGGCTCAAATGAACCTAATCTGTTCGAACGCTCGGCGCCCTCAAGGGCGCTTCCTTCGACATCTCCCTCGCGTAACGGCTGTGAATGCGTTTTAACTGCCAGAGTTGCTCAGCGAAGTACCAAATCGCTGACGAGAAGGTCGCGGGGAAAACCGTCCGAATGAAGTGTCGCAAGTGCGGCACCAGCATTCAGGTGCGCCCGTTACCCAACGGGGAGGCCGTGCACGTCCCCCCGGCGCATCGTGCCTCGGCAGCCGTCGCTCCGCCGCCGAGCGCCATGCCGGAGTCGATTCGGGTTCCTGGAGACCGCCCGTCGATGTCGGCTCCGCCCCCCGAGGAAGCCCCGCTGGCGCGCTCCGCCGCGTCCCCTGCCGCCATGCCTCCAAAACCTGGAGCCCCTGGCATGGGCCGTGGGCATGGCAGTCCCGGAATCGCCGCGCTTCCCGTTCCCGCGTTGCCTTCGGTTGGCGTGCCGCGTTCCGTCCCGAAAGTCCCGGCGCTCCCGTCGCGGTTCTCGCCGCAAGCGCCCATGGTGCGCGGGCCTTCGCTTTCTGGGCCATCGCCCCTTGGCGCCGTAGCCTTGGCGATCCCCGGCCCGCTACCGATCCCCGGCGCGCCACCGCTCGCAGGCGCGGTTGAGAATACCGCCCGGTTACCGGTCCCGCCCCGGCTGCCGAGCATCGCTGCGCTCGAGCCTCCGTCGAATGCGGGCGTGCCTCCCGCCGTATCGTCGTCGCTGGGCTCGGTCCCACCGCCGTCCTTGTCGGACCCACTTGTCCTGACAAAAATCAAGCCAACGGTGGCGGTGCTACCGGGGCTTGAGTGGACGAGTCCCCGTGATTCCAGCGATGCGCTCGCCGGCCTCGGTGGGAATATGGGCGCGATGCCAAGCGCTGAATCGCCCTCGGTGATGGCGCCCGAGGAGCCTGCCGAGGCGGAGCCGATAGCGCCGATCGGCACGCCAAACGCTTCGGTTTTATGGGCAATTCCTGGGCTTGAGGCTCCGAGCACCGCTCCGGTCTTCCTGCCATCGCCCGTCGCCGATCCTGCGGCCACGATGCCTTTCGGGCTTTCGGACCTGGCAGACCTCGCGGGAATGGAAGGCGTGCTGACGCCGGCGAGCGCACCGGTCCCATCAGGCACGCCGGCCGCTTCCGTCCATGCGAATGCGCCGCCCGCACCGTCTGCGCCGCCGCCACCACCCGCCCCCGATCCGGCGACGCTGCGCATCGAGCGTCTCTCCGATTTTCCGGTGTCCGAATCCCTGGCGGAGCTCGCTTCGCGTGACCGTCGAAAGCGTCATCGTGGCATCCACCCGGTGGCCTGGGGCCTGATAGCCATGTGCGCCGCGCTCGGTGGTGTGCTGGCGTGGATTTTCCTGTTCCCGAGTCCGGTCGCACCGCCTACTTTAGCGACCGGGGCATCGTCGAGCCGCCTGGATGACTCAAAGGCGAAACTGCCTCTGAGCAAGCCGCCTGCACTTTCAGACCCTCAAAAGGAACCTCGAGAGAGCGACAGTGCCGCGCCTGTTTCGGCTCCCGTGCCGGGAGGGCCTGCGGTCGCGCTCGCTGGGGCGCTTCCGCTCGCCGGGGCACCGGGTCTTGCGTCGGCGGGACGGACCGCTCCGGAACCCGATAAGTCCGTGGTGAAGGCGGCGGCACCGTGCGATCCACGGATGGATCCGTTGTGCAGCGCGGTCGGCGGTCCCGACGCGCCCGGCGGGGCGACGGGCAGCGGAGAGTCGAATGGCGGACTCACGCCGGACCAGCTCTCCGCGACGGTGAACAGGAACCGCGGTGGTGTGCAGCGCGGGTGCATGCCGCTCGTTCAAGCCGGCGCGGTCAAAGTGACCGTCACCCTCACGATTGGTCCCTCGGGCGGCGTGTCGGCTGTTTCGACCAGCGGTGGAAGCGGCAATAGCGCGGTCGTCGGCTGCATTCGCAGCAAAGTGAGCGGTTGGCATTTTCCCTCTTCCGGTGGGACGACCCAGGTCTCGGTGCCGTTTCAGCTGATCGCTCAATAGCCTCGCTCCGCGCATAGCCTTGCCCCGCATCGCTTTTCCCTGGCTTCCTCGCGCCGCTGACGGACGTGCGCACAGGTTCTTTGCGTCAGAGTTTTCGGCTCGCCCAGAAGCGCTCGACGTCGGAAAACTCTTTCGTTCGTTGTGCGCCGGGTAAGCTTTCTAGCAGCTTTTTACCGTATCCGCGTGTCGTGAGCCGGCGGTCGAGCACCGCCACCACGCCGCGATCGGTGCGCGTTCGGAGGAGCCGCCCGAACCCTTGCTTCAGCGCGATGGCGGCCCTCGGGACGCTGTATTCGGCAAACGCAGAGGCGCCTCGTTCCCGAATCGCCAGGCAGCGCGCGGCGACGAGGGGATCGCTCGGCACGTCGAATGGCAATCGATCGATCACGACCAATCGGAGGGCGGCGCCGGGGACGTCCACGCCTTCCCAAAAACTCATGGTTGCGACAAGGATGGCATCTCCGGTCGCGCGAAACTGCTCGAGCAGCGTGCGCTTCGGAGCGTCGCCTTGCACGAGCCGTCGGCGCTCGGGGAGCGCGCTCGCAAGTTCGGTCGCAAACGCCCGCATTGAACGCACGGAGGTGCACAAGACGAACGCTCCCCCAGGGGTCGCGAGGACGAGCGCCGTGATGCGCTTCGCGGCCTCGTTTGCAAACGCTGGCTCCGTCACCTCTGGAAGATCCTCGGGCGTATAGAGTAACGCGGCATTCGCGAAATCGAGCGCCTCCTCGACGACCAGTTCCTCCACTGGCGCATCGAGCGCTGCCGCCAGCCCGAGCCGCTCTCGGATGTAGGCGAACGAACCTTGCGAGGTCAAGGTTGCGCTCGTCAACACGACGCCGAGTCCCCGTGAAAACAGGCGTTCTCGTAAGAGCGGCCCGACGTCGATGGGCGAAGCTGCAATCGACACTCCGGTGCCCCGCCGTTCGAGCCAGCCGACTCGTGTTCGCCCCGGATAAAGAATGGCCGTCAGGTCCTCCCGGAGGCGGGTGACCCGACCTGCGAGTTGCGCGAGTGCGTCGTGGATCGGCCCATGGCCTCCGAGCACCTGGCCCAGCACCGAAAGCGCCTCATCGAGCGCGAAGTAACGCTCCCGCAGCGCCCCGTGAGCGTCGAGTTCGGGCAGCGGTTCGCGAGCGTCCTCCGCGGCCGAAGTCACGCTCGCGTTCAGCGCCGCGAACAATTCGACAGAGCGCTGGCGGGCCGCGAGAACGTACCCCGGCGGCTCCTTTTCGTGATGCAAAAAGCTTGCGCGTAGGGAGCGCTCCACGTCGGCGAAAACGCGCTCGAGTCCGCCCGAGGACACGGTGGCTCCGAAAAAACCCGTCGCGACGTCCTCGACCCGATGGGCCTCGTCGAGGATCAGCACGTCGTAGTTCGGCAAGACGCCGCCTGGATGCTCGCCCTTGATGGCGAGGTCCGCGAAAAGCAGGTGATGATTCACAATGAGCAGCTTGGCGCTCTCTGCTGCTCGCTTCACGCGGGTGACATGGCAAACGTCGTAATGCTCGCAGCGGGGACCGATGCGGGTCTCACTCGATGAGGTGACGAGCGCCCAAATCGGATGCGATTCCTCGAGCTCAGCGAGCTCGGCGCGATCGCCCGTCGTGGTTCGCTCGGCCCAAGCTTCCACGAGCGGCAACGCCTCAGTGACTCGGCTTCGAGTGCCTCCCATCTTGGTGTCCACGAAGCCGTCCCGAAGCTCGCCGAAGCGCCGCAAACACAAGTAGTTGGAGAGGCCCTTTAGCAGCACCGCGCCAACCTCGAGGCCGAGGTGCTCTTCGATGAGTGGCAAGTCTTTGTAGGCAATTTGCTCCTGAAGCGCCTTGCTCGCCGTCGAGACCACCACGCGCCGGCCGCTCAAGAGGGCCGGTACCAAGTACGCCAGCGTCTTGCCTGTACCCGTTCCAGCCTCACAGAGAAGGATCTGGTCATCGGCCAGTGCGCGCTCAACTGCATCGGCCATCGAGAGCTGGCCGGCTCGTTGTTCGTAGCCTTCGAGCCGCTGGGCAAGCGGCCCCGTAGGCCCAAGCAAGTCAGCGGCGCGGCCAGCAGTGGGGGACCTCATCGACAGCGCATCCTAGGCCCGCCAAGTCGAATCCCAAAGTGCGACTTCTCCACCCGCTCAACCCGTGTTATTCCCCCCGGATCCACGCATGTCTCGCTCCGTAAAACAGTACATTTGGGGCGCCGTGATCCTTGCGATCGCGATGGTTTTCGTAATGCAGTTCCGTCCTGGAGCCCAATTGCCGGGTGCGGGACCGGAGGGCGCGGGACCGACCTGCGCGGTGGAAACCGAAGGTCGCTGCATCGTTTCGCAGTCGGACTACCTCGCCACATTTCGCCTCTTGGCCTCGGGAAACGTCGAAGAAGATTCGAAGCGCGAGATGATTCGCCAGCTCGTCCTCGAGGGCTTGGTCCAGCGCTGGTTGCTCCTCGAAGACGCGGCGCGTCTCGGTCTCGCCGTCTCGGAGGCGGAGGTCACCCAAGAACTCGCTCGCGGTCTCGTCAGGGTCTCGCTACCCGCGGATCACGAAAACGACATGCTCTCTTATCAATTCGGTCTCTCGCAGCTGGATGGGGCTGCGCGTGCTGTGCCCTTCAAGGATCCGAAGACCGACAAGTTCGATTACGAGCGTTACAAGAAGTGGGTCCAGCGTATCTCCGGAAAAACCCTCCAAGACTTCCGCGAGTTTGCGACCAAAGAAGAGCTGGCAGCGCGCATGCGTGCCGCCATCAAATCACGCGCTCACGTTGGGGATGAAGAAGCCCATGCGGAATTCGTGGTGACCAACTCGAAGATCGTCGTGGATTATCTCGCGCTGAATCAAGACTGGTATCAGCGCCAGGTTGACGCGTCCGATGCCGTCGTAGCGACGTGGACCGCGGCGAACACCAAGGATATCGACGAAGCGTTTGCGGCGAAAAAAGACCAATTCCTTCCGGGTTGCCGCACTGCGCGCCAACTCCTCGTGCGCATCGACGACTCTGGCGACAAGGTCTCGGCAAGGAAAAAAGCCGATGAAAAGCTCGCAGTCGCAAAAAAGCGTCTCGACGGCGGTGAGCCCTTCGCCGACGTCGCGCGTGCTCTCAGTGAGGATTCCAAGTCGGCGCCCGAAGGTGGGTGGCTCGGCTGTTTCGCGGCGGGCAAGCTCGTGCAACCCAACACCGCCAAGGCGGTGGATGATGCGATTTACGCGACTGCCAAGGGCAAGCTGAGCGGGACCATCGAGACGAACTTCGGGCTGCATCTCGTGACCGTCGACGAGGTCTTCGAGGGCGACGGGGCGGCAAAAGAGGGTCGCCGCGAGGTCGCGCGGGAGCGGTTCATCAAGAACGAAGCCGACCGCTTGGCCGCCGAAGCCGCCAGGGAGCTGACTGCGGCCGTGAAAGGCGGCAAGACGCTGCAGCAAGCGGCGGATGCGCATCTCGCGGCGCATCCAGTCAAAGGCGCAAAAGCCGACGATTCCGCCCGCCCGCTCGTCGCCACCAGCAGCGAATTTACGCTCGGCGGCTCGCCCTTTCCGGGCATTGAGAGCCCACTGCAGGCGGCCCACACGCTCTTTGCCCTCGAGGTCGATGGAGTGCCGGTCGAGCCGATCAAGACTTACACGGGTTACGTCGTCGCTCGAGTGAAGGAAAAGAAAGCTCTCGAGCAGAAGGAATGGGACGAGAAGCGCGGTCCGTTGCTCGACTCGTTGCGGCAAGACAAGCAGCGTGACGGCCTCATTGCCTATGTGCACGTCTTGCGTGCAAAGTACGCCAAGACGCTCACGTACCTCACGAAAGCCGAGAAAAAGTCGGGCCAGGGTGATGACGGCAAAAAAGGCCAGAAGTCCCCGCCGCCGGCCGAGTCCGAGGGCAATCCGCTCGACGAATGACGTGGCGAGCGCTGCGCCCTAGGTGGGGGCTCTCGCGAACGGACGAACGTGCTTCCTTGCCGGCGTAGCTCGTGAGGCTCAGCTCAACGAAACGGTGAAGCCGAGCTTGTTTCCAAGCACGCGCGATACGGCGTTCCAAAGTTCATCGCCACTCGGCGTGCGCCACGTATGGCTCGGCGTGTCGTAATCGAAGTGCCAAGCGTTTCGTTCCGCTGCCATCCAGATCTGGCGCGCGGCGCGATGGCTGTTGATCACGTATTTCAAGCCATCTTCGAACACGATCGTCAGGACGCCACTCTGCAAGTCGGGGTCCAACCCGTCACTGCATGCGATCACGGCTTCGAGAAGGCGGTTCAGCTCCGCGCTGGCCAGGTGTTCGAACTCGGGTTCAGGCAAGGTGCTCATTGGAAAAGATATTTACCTCAGTTTGAAAGGCTCGGAACGCAGCTACCCTTGCTCGGAGAATCCAGCGCGGCTTTGCAGTCGGGCTCGGGCGCCGTCGGGGATCCGCCACTGCCGCCGCTGCCGCCACCGCCACCACTGCCGCCGCTTCCGGCACCTGGATACACCTTGCATAGCCCTACTTGCCCCATTCCAAACTTGGGCAGGACGGTCTTGTCGCAGGTGGCCCCGGCAGCGCAATCGACGTTTTCGCAGCAGAATTTAAGGCAAGTTCCGCCGACGCACGTCGCACCGGCATGGCAGTAGAGCTTCGCAGGCCCGCAGGACGCACACAGGTCGAGCGTGCTCTGGCCGCCGTAGCAGACGAAGGCGAGATGCTGGTAGTCCACGTCGCACGTCTCGCCGGCTTGGCATCCTTGGTTCGTGACGGGGTTGCAGGTGAACGTCGCAGGTGCGCCGCCTGCACCCGTGCCGGTGGCGAAGGACGAACTCGCTCCAGTGGACGAGCCAGACGAGGCCGCAGCAGGAGTGCTCACAGCCGCGGAAGTCGAAGCCGCGGTTTCGCTCTTTTCGCAGCTTGCAGAAGCCCCGACGAGCGCAGCGGCGCCGAGCGCGATTCCGAATGCAAGAGCTGTGGGGGCTTCACGCACGCCTACGCCACACCACGGGCGCGCAGCGGCCGCAAGCTCGCCTGCCCGAGCGTCCGGCACGCCTTCGTGAAACCGGCAAGCCCCGGAACTCTCCCGCGTAGCATCGGAGCGCACGGAGAGCCGTTCCTCGTGACAAAATCAGAGCGACAATGCCAGCTCCAAGGCTGACGAATGCGCTCGCGATCAAGAGCGCGGAGGTGGCTGTCACGTTCACAGGATGAGGGCTTCTCAATCCCTTTTTCAAGCGCGCTCGAGGCTAATTGTCGAGTGACGTGACCCGTACGGCATCGGCGATGACGACTCCAGTTTCGGGCGTCGAACGCGAGAGCGCCACGGTGTTCCAACCGGCGGAGAATGGAAATTCCCCAAGCGTCACCCAGGTGCCGCCTTGCTTGCGTTGGTTCACAAAAACTTTCCCGAGCAGGGCATCCTTCGCGTCGAACATCAGGTAGGGCGCAGCCGCACTTCGATCACTGGCAGCTGACCAGCGTGCCTCGACCTTCACCGAGTGCGCCTGGTCCAGCAAGAACTCAAACTTAGCGGGGTCGCTCGTCGGTCCCACCGAACGCCAGCGGTAGCCGTTGCCTTGATAGCCGGCGACGTTGCTGCTCTCGATCCAAGCACCGGAGGCCGTGAAGTTCGTTCCGGGGCCGTTGGCGGTGTTGTCGTTATCGATGAGGATGGGTGCAGCGGCGCCGCCGACGCCACTGCCGCTGGAAAGCTCGGTTCCGTTCGCGCCCCCGGCGCCGCCGTCGCCCATGTTCCCGCTGGCGCCTGTCGTGTTTTCCGCCGCGTCGTCTTCGGGTCCAAGGGGCGTATCCGAAGGAACGGGCTCGACGCGCACCTTCGCTTGATCCACCACCCCTTGCGCTTCGCCGAAGAGGTGCAGCGCGACGGGCGTGGAAGCATCCAGAACCCATGTTTTTACCTTGGATTCAACAGCGCAGTGCGGGCCGCGATCGAGGACGACCGCGATGACGCGCTTCCCGTTTGCCGGGTTCGTGATGCGTAACCGGGTGAAGCAGCCGAAGCGATCCGCGTCCGCGACGTAGTAATTGAGCGCGCGTTCGCAGTCGGGGCCGCTCTTTTTATCGCAGAGTGCCGCGTAGCCTGGCTTGCCGTAGCAAGCGGGAAGGCAGTTGTCTCCAGGATCTCCGTGACTTCCCTGCGCGTCCCGCCAGCATCCAAACGAGGTGAGGTCGTACGCGCCAGCCGGGCTCGTCGTTTTTCCAGTAAGCCCGTCGCAGGTCCACGCCTTCGAGTCCATGGCTGTCTCTGGGTCGTTCGCGGAGGCCGTCTCGTCTTCGCGGCCAAGTGGCTGGGTCGCGAGGCAGGCTGTGAGGTAACAAATCGCAAACGAGCCGAGCAGCCGGACCGTGCCGCTGCGCACTTTTTTGGAGCTGCTTTTCACCCGGCTCAGCGTAACCGTGAGCGCTCGAGCGAGGCAATGCCGCGAGGCTTGCTCACGGGCGATGTCAGATGCGCTGCAGTCGGTCGAGGAACATCGTCACCTTGGGCGAGGCTGTATGCACCCCCGTCAAGAGTCGATAGGAGCCAGCGGTGAGCTCGCACGTCAGGGAATTCATGGAGTCAACCGAGCGTCCGGAATGGGTGGCCGCAAATGCCCACAGCGCGTCGGGCACTTCGAACTCAAGCCCGGTCGGGCTGTAGACCGTCTCCGGGACGGCCGACACGAGAGCCCGTAAGGTGGGTTCTTCGCAAGGTTCCTCGGAACGCACTCGGATGAAGAGACCACCGAAAGGCTCCGGCTTGAAGTAGAGCGGCCCCGAGTTGCCGAGCACGAGCACCGAGCCCCAGGGGCGCTGAAGCCGTGCCGAGTGGGTGCCGAGCGAAGTCGCCGCCGCGAGGTCCGCATCCTCACCATCTTCGTTCCATTGCGTCACGGACGAAGCGCCGATGATGACGTAAGGCCCCGTCTCGGAGACGACATTTTTCCAGCGCCCAAGGCTCGCCATCGCTCTCAGCTTTTCGAGGGTTCGCCCGACCAACACCTCGACGCGTGCAGCCTCCCAACGCTGTGGGTCCTGGCCGAGACGAATGCACACCCAATTCTTGCGATTCGGCTCGGTGGTGTAACCCGTGACACCGGCCACCGCCTTCCGCTCGTCTCCGTCGAGGAGAAAGCGAATTCGCACGCTGCGACCTGCACGCTCGATGGTGGCGTACGTCATACCGAGCAGCGACAGCTCGGCTCGCTCGCTGTTTTCGTCCACCGTCACGCCAGGGGTCCCCTCACCCAGCTTCACTCTGGCGAGGCGAAAAGCTCGATCGACGGCGTTATGAGCTGCGGGACCGTTAGGGGGAGGCATATGTGAAAAAGAAACCTACGTTGTGGTGACGGCCGTGTCTCCGTGCCCGTCGAAAGCCATCGTCGGGCGACGAGTGCCAGGGTTTTTCTAAAAGGCCTCAAAGGCAAGGTGCGAATCGGTCACCAAATTTCGTCCCGGATCCGGAACAAGACGCGGACGGCGAGGAACGCGCCGATTGCGAAGAGGCCGTGCTGAGTACGCTGTGCCCAGAGTTGGGTGGCGGTGAGCGGCTCGATTGCGATGGCGAGCATCCCACACCCCAGCGCCGTTACGAGCAACAGCGAACGGTTGACGAGTCGCCTTTGTAGATTGAGGCGCCGGTCGATGTGGGGATCGTTGACCTGGATGCCGAGATTGCGGTCGTCGATCTGCTGCAGGATCTGTTGGAGGCTGCCCGGGAGGCGTCGCCCCAGCTTTCCGAAAGCCTGCATCGTGTCGACGGTCGTTCGCAAGAGTGCTTCCGGTTGGTAGCGCTTCGCTATCAAGTCTTGAACGTAGGGTTGGCATACGGCGACGACGTCGAGGTCGGGGCTTATCTGCTTACCAATCCCTTCGACCGTGATGAGCGCCTTGAAAAACATTGCGTAATCGGGTGGTACGCGAACCCGATGCCGTATCGCGCCGTCGATGAGATCGCGCAGCACCGCGCCGAAATCGACCTCCGCGAGCGAGGTCGAAGCGAGGTGCTGGTCCATCAAGTCGCCGATGTCTCGCTCCCACGCGCTGTAGTTGACGGTCTCGGACTTGAGACTCAAGTCGTAGAGCGACCGGGCGACACCCTCGTAGCTTCGCAAGCTCAGGTTCAAGAGCAGATCGGCTAGCGATTCCCGCATCGCCGGACTCATGCGGCCGACCAAGCCGAAATCGATGAGGCCGATGCGCTTGTCCTCCAGCACGAACAGGTTGCCGGGATGCAGATCGCCGTGAAAAAAACCGTCTTCAAAAACTTGTTTGAAGAGCATGCGCACGAT
>CANMZR010000062.1 GCA_947502375.1 Polyangiaceae bacterium | reverse complement strand
TCGGCTCCCCGCGGCCCAAGAACCAATGGCCGCGCTCGCCATCTCCGTGAGGCGGTAGGCCCGTGGCCGGCGAACGCTGTCGGGTCAGGGCGCTGTTCAGAATGAACTCGGGTGCGGGGGCAGCGGGACCTTCCGTCCCAAGCGCGAACCAGGGGCGCTCCCGCCATTCGGCCCAAGGACCGTCACGCCACGTGGCGTAGAACGTCGCCGGGGGACCTTTCGGATCACGAAAAGGCCGCAATAGTGCGAGCTCCGGGGCCTCGTCGAGGCGCAATGGAAGCGCACGTTTCTCAGGCGGATCCCACGGTTTGCGAAGCGTTGGAGCGTCGGGCCACGCAGCCGATGCCGTCGTCGCAACCAGGCTCGCGACGACGAGCAGCAGGCCGTACGGCCGGCAACGAGCGAGGGGGAAGCGTCGGGTAAACATCCTGCAAATCTCAGCCGTAGCCGGGGTCTTCGTATTCCCCCGGCGCGAGGTTGTCGAAGCGCGTGTAGCTACCCGTGAAACGAACTCTCACGGTGCCCGTCGGCCCGTTTCGTTGCTTGGCAAGAATAAGCTCGGAGACGCTGGCATCGTTCGTTTTTTCCCGCTGATAGTAATCCTCCCGGTAGATGAAGAGGATCGCGTCGGCGTCTTGTTCGATGGCTCCTGATTCGCGCAGGTCAGAGAGCATGGGACGCTTGTCGGTGCGGCTCTCAACGCCGCGGTTCAGCTGCGAAAGCGCAATGACCGGGAGCTCGAGCTCTTTGGCGAGCTCTTTTAGTCCGCGTGAGATTTCGCTTATCTCTTGTTCGCGGCTCTGGACGTTGGCGCGTCCACGCATCAGTTGAAGGTAATCGACGACGACGAGTCCGAGGCCGGCCGCGTTCTTGTTCTCGGCTTGTCGCTTGTCACGTTCGGCCTTGATGCGTCGCACTTTGGCGCGCAACTCGAGGATGCTGAGACCGGGCGAGTCGTCGATCCAGATAGGCATTCCCGAGAGTTTGGCGGCCGCGCCCGTCAGCTCTCGCCAGTCTTCCGGGCGGGTGAAACCGCCGCGGAGCTTTCCGAGATCGACTCGCGCCTCCGAACACAGCATGCGCGTCGCCACTTGTTCCGAGGGCATTTCGAGAGAAAACACAACGACTCCGGTACCAGGCTGGTCAACGTACTCATCGCCATAGCCGGTCTCACCCGGGCCCGGCAGCTTGATGCGCATCGCTCGTGCCACGTTGACGGCGATGTTCATGACGAAGGACGTCTTGCCCATGCCGGGGCGAGCCGCGACGATGATGAGCTCCCCCGGATGAAGGCCGGACATCAGCTTGTCGAGGTCCGTATAATCGGTGGCCGTACCGGTGACGCCGTCGCCACGCGCCTTGGCTTCTGAGAGCTTCTTGAACGTCGCGGTGAGAACTTCTCGCAGCGGGTGGACCGTCGACGTCTCTGGCGTGCGCGCGATGTCGTAGATAGCCTGCTCTGCGGCATCGATGAACTGCTGGGGTTCGCCGACGTCACCGTAGCCTTGTGCGGCAGTTTGCTGGCAGAGCGCGATCACGCGGCGCAGACGCCACTTCTCTTTCACCGTGCGTGCGTGATGCGCGACGTTGTAAACGGCGGGCGTCGCGTCGGTGAGTTGCGCGAGGTAGACCGTCCCGCCGATTTTTTGAATGAGCTCTCGATCGCGCAGCCACGACGCGACCGAGACGGCATCGATGGGGCGGCCGGATTGCGTCAACTCCACGGCACCGCGGAAGATCGTCGCGTTGGCCTCGCTGTAGAAATGCTCGGGCTGAATGAGCTCCACGACGGTGTCGAGCGCTTCACGGTTCAGCAGGCAGGCCGATAGCACCGTGGCTTCGGCATCGAGATCGTGCGGAGGCGTGCGTCCCGCAACGAGGGGTGGCTCTTCGGGCTTGTCAAACCCGCCGGGCCCTCGTTGACCGCCTCCTCGCATGTTGTTCGACATCGCGTGTTCCGAAGCATGAAATCCTACACTCAAATCAAGGACACCTCGCGGGCGTACCCACGAGGCGTCCTTTTTAGTCAGAGTTGACGCCTCAGCCGCAGAGCCTCACGGCCCGCGATGCGGCGTCAGCCCCACCCGTCAAGACCTCAGCCGTTCGGAACAACGTCGACGTCGACGATGGCGTCGATGCCGCTTGCGATCTTGAGCGTCACCTTGAAGCTGCCGAGTTCCTTGATAGCTTCCATCGCAATTTTGCGACGGTCTACCTCGAAGCCCTTGTCTGCGAGAGCGGCTTCCACGTCGCGCGAGGTGATCGAGCCGTAAAGCTTGTCTCCCTCACCGACCTGGGCCTTCAGCGTCAATTTCACGGCGCTGAGCTTATCGGCCAATTCTTGAGCCGCGACACGCAGCTTGGCTGCCCGTGCGAGAGCGACTCGTTTTTCGTGCTCGATGCGGGCAACGTTGTTGGCCGTGGCGAGCGCTGCGAGCCCGCGTGGCACCAAAAAGTTGCGCGCGTAGCCCGGCTTGACCTTGACGAGATCACCGCTGCTTCCCACGTTGGGGAGGTCGTCGGTGAGGATCACTTGAAGATTGCGTGGCATGGTCGTTCTCCTTTTGCCTGCGTCACTCGGCCAGCGTGTAAGGCAAGAGCGCGATGATGCGCGAACGCTTGATGGCGATGGCCACCTCGCGTTGCCGTGCTGCACTCAAGCCGCTGATGCGGCGAGGCACGATCTTGCCTCGCTCGGTGATGAAGTATTTGAGAGTCTGCGGGTCTTTGTAGTCGATGATGAGGGTTTGGTCCGAGACGCGCCGACGTCCGCGACGACGAAACGCCCCGTCACCACGATCGTCGCCCCGTCCACCGCGGCGGTCATCGAAATCATCGTTCATATCCATCGTCATACTTCGTCCCCTTCCCCGTTGCCGCGGCCCATACCTTCATCGTCGTCCATGTCGTCCATGTCATCGCGCTCCTCGCGACGACGACGCTCGAGCGACGTCGCGTCGAGGCCAAGCTCACGCTCGACGCTCTGCTCGGGCTCATCGGCCTCGAACGGAATCTCGAAGGCCACCGCGGACATCTCGGTCGATTCGGTTCCTTCGACGGGAACGTTGTCGCGGATCTGAACGGTCTGAAAGCGAATGACGCTGTCCGACAGACGCAGCTGGCGCTCGATCTCCGACACGGTTGCACCCATGCCGAGGAACTTCACGTAGACGTAAATGCCTCGGTGATGCTTCGCGATAGGATAAGCGAGGCGACGCTGGCCCCACAGCTCGACTCCGGTGAGCAGCGCTCCCGTTGTCTTGATCGCATCATTCAGTTTCCCGGCCACATCGTCCGCCTTTTGGCGTTCGGTGTTGGGTCGCAGAATGTAGATCGTCTCGTACTCCCGGGCGTGCCCCGGTGCCGTTGCTACTCGGCTCATTATTTCCTCCTGGACTAAGTCGAAACGAGAAGGTTCTCGTTGCGACCAAAAGGCCCCGTCACGGTGGACGGAGCGAGAGGAAGAATCAGCTATTCTTGGCAGGCTTCGGAGGATCCGGAGTCGCTTCGCTTTGCTTATTCTTCAATCTGGTGTTGCGTGCATTCATGGCGGTCTGAAAACCGCGGGTCGCGATGTCTAGCACAGTTTGGGCCGCATTCTTCAAGTAATTTGGCAGCTCGGCCCGTTCGGTCGAGGCAAAGTCTTGGAGCACCCAATCGGCAACGTCGCCCTTGAAGCTGGCGGTCGGGCGACCGACGCCCACTCGGACGCGCTGAAAGTCCGGCGTGCCGAGTCGTGCGATGAGCGACCGGACGCCGTTGTGGCCCGCGTGGCCGCCCCCGAATTTCAGTCGAAGGTCACCAAATTCAAGATCGAGCTCGTCGTGGACGACGAGAATGTCGGCGGGCGCGACCTTGAAAAACGCGGCACAAGGCTGCACGGAGTCGCCCGAGGCGTTCATGTAGGTCATCGGCTTTAAGAGCAAAGCCTCGCTTGGGCCGATGTTCGCCCGCCCGATGTCCCCATTGAACTTGCGCTTGAACGGCTCGGCGCGGCACTGGAATGCCAGCTCATCGAGCACCATGAATCCGACGTTGTGTCGGTTGTCTGCGTACTGGCGGTCGGGGTTGCCTAAGCCAACGACGAGCAGCATGGTGTGGGGGGAGAGCTCGCGAAAAAAGGGAGGGTTGGAGAACGGACGCGGCGGGAAGGCCTTGACTCCAATCAAAGAGCTTAACTCCGGCTCCAAGAGCAGGCCGGGGACGGCTCCAAGAGCAGGCCGAGGCTGGCTCCAAGAGCAGGCCGGGGACCGTCGCGATCGCGCCGCGAAAGGACCGCGCCGCGAAAGGACCGCGGCACGTTGTCGCCGCACCGCGCCGAACATTCGACGCAGTGCGGGGCCGGACTCACTTCTTGGCGTCGGGCTTCTTGGCCGCGTCGGGCTTCTTGGCCGCGTCGGGCTTCTTGCCCGCGTCGGGCTTCTTGCCGGCATCGGCCTTGGCGTCGGCGGCCGTCGTGGCTCCGCCCTCGGCGCCCTTGTCTTCGGCCGACTTCGGCGCCTTGACGATGACGATGCGGCGTTCGCCCGGGAGCAGGACCTCGACGCCCGCGGGCAGCGTGATCTCCTTCACTTTGATGCCCTCTTCCATTCCTAGCGCCGTCACATCGACGGTGATCATCGCAGGAATTGCCGCCGGCAGGCAGCGCACCGGAAGGCGACGGGTGCTGACGAGGACGGTGCCGCCGTCGATCTCACCCTTGCTCCTACCGGTGGTGACAAATGGAACTTCGACCTCGATCATCGCGTTCTCGTCCACCGTAACGAAGTCGGCGTGCACGAGGCGGCGCGTGATGGGGTGAAACGTATAGTCTCGCACCATGACCGCGTAGTTTTTGTCGCCTTGGACATCGAGGTAGATGACCGAGTTGCGACCCTTCGGCGAGCCCAGTACCCCGAGGAGGGAGTCGTGGTTGACAGCGAGGCTAAGGGCCTTATCGGTGCCCTTGCCGTAAGCAACCGACGGGATTTGGCCGGTGGTGCGGAGACGGCGATTCGGGCCTTTGCCGAGCTCGGTACGGGCGGTGGCTTTTAGGGTGACGTGTTCCATGGTGTCGACTTTCGTGCGTGGCTCTTAATACAAGTGAGGCTCGAGCAGCAGATGAACAGATGATCAGATGAAGAGCGAGCTCACAGAGTCGGAATGGTGAATGCGGCGAATGGCCTCCGCAAGAAGCGGAGCGATGCTGACGACTTTGATTTTTTTGCAGGCTTTACCTGCGTCGGTCAGCGGGATCGTGTTCGAGCAGATGACCTCGGTGAGGGGCGAGTCTTCGATGCGCTGAAGCGCCGGCCCGCTCAAGACCGCGTGGGTGACGCAGGCCGAAATACTGGCGGCACCGGCGTCGGCAAGGGCACGTGCCGCGTTGCACATCGTGCCGGCGGTATCGAGCATGTCGTCGACAACGATGCAGCGCTTGCCACTCACGTCGCCAATGATGTTCATGACCTCGCTCTGGTTCGCGTGTTCGCGACGCTTGTCAATGATGGCGAGGGTCCCCTTCAAGCGCTTGGAAAACGCCCGCGCGCGCTCGACGCCGCCCGCGTCCGGCGACACCACCACCGCACCCATATAATGGTCACGCAAGTGCCGATCGAGCATGGCGGGCATCGCGAAAAGGTGGTCGAACGGGACGTTGAAGAACCCCTGTATTTGTCCAGCGTGCAGGTCAACGGCGACCACTCGGTCGATCCCGGCGGCCTCGAGGAGCGAGGCGACGAGCTTTGCCGAAATCGGCGTGCGCGGTGCCACTTTGCGATCCTGCCGGGCATAGCCGTAATAAGGAATGACCGCGGTGATCGAGCCGGCGGAGGCACGGCGCAAGGCGTCGATCATCACGAGGAGCTCCATCACTCGATCGTTCACGGGGGCGCACGTCGACTGAACGACATAGGCGTCGACGCCCCGGACGTTTTCCTCGATGACGCAAAAAGTCTCGCCGTCCGAGAACTGCGTCACTCGAGACCGTCCGAGCGGACAGTCGAGGAATTTGCAAATCTCGTCAGCCAACGCAGGGTTTGCGTTGCCTGTGAAGATGCTCATGCTTCGACTCAACACGGCGGTAACTCCCTTTCCTCGGCGGCGTACACGAAGGGCGTGGTTTATACTGACCGGAAAGCATCGCGTCAATGGTAGCTGGTGCTGTTCAAAGCATCGTCGCCCGTCTACTGTCACGCTGCTCAAGATGACGAACTCGATTCAACCGCGACTTCGACCCAGGTATGCGGCGTCCACGGACGTCGGCCTCGTGCGCGAGCGGAACGAGGATTCCTTCGTGGTTTTTCCTCGTCATCGGTTCGTTGCGGTCGCTGACGGGATGGGTGGCCATATGTCCGGGGACGTGGCCAGTGCCCTCGCGATTGCGACGCTGAGTGACTTTTACGCCACGACCGTCGGGCTTGACCGGACGTGGCCGTTTCCTTACGAGCAGGACCTCAGCGAGGAGGAAAACTGTGTCGTTGTCGGCACGCGGCTTGCGAACGAGCGGGTGTTCGCCCGAGCCGGCCGTGGGGCGACGGAGTCGGGGATGGGGACGACTCTGGTGGCCCTCATGTTCACGCCCGATGCGAACCAGGTCGTGGTCGGACACGTCGGTGATAGCCGTTGTTACCGGGTTCGCAATCGCCGAATCACCCAGCTGACGACCGACCATTCGTTGGTGAGCGAGGTGAGCGAGATCGCCCCTTGGCTCTCTGAAGAGGAGATAAAACAACTCCCCTCGAATTACATCACGCGCGCGCTTGGCATGGGACCTGACGTCGTGGTCGACCTCCTCACGACCGAGACCCGCGCGGGTGATATTTACTTGCTCTGCTCCGACGGCTTGAATGGCATGCGGACGGACGAGCAAATTCTCGCCACCCTCCTCAAAGAGAAAGACCTGTCGAGCCGCAGTCTCGAACTCATTCAGGATGCGAACGGTGCGGGCGGCACGGACAACATCACGGTCGTGCTGGTCGAAATCATCGAAGCCGGCGACGACGCTCCACTACCCGAGGTTTTTCACGGGGGCGCCATCGCTGCGCTGAGTGGCAGCCCCGAGCTTCTCCACGGTGAGGACACCGCGGAGGGTGGGCTCAAGGTCGTTGACGAAGACACGGCCGATCCGTAACGGAAAAAAGAGACGCCGACGAAGCTGCTGAGCGGCGAAGGTTCTGCCGGGAGGACGGTCCGCGCCTTTCCGCTCCCGCTCCTGTTCCCGTTCCCGCTTCCGATGGTTACCGGTGCACTAAAACGTGAACCGGTCGCCGAGGCGAGGGATCTGCAACTGGAGGTTCGGGAGCTTGGCGCACTCGCCTTCCACCTCGAGTTCGAATTGCGGTTTGATGTGGTAGAGCAAGGTCAAGAGGTCGCGGGGCGAGGCGAGTTTCTCGAGATCCGTCAGGAGCGTCTGCGGCGTGTGATGTCCGCTGAGGGTGGCGAGCCGCTGGTGCCGGTTTGGAAAGCTGACCTCCATGAGGAGGGCTTTCAGCTTGGGCGTCTGCTCGAGCACCTCCCATAAGCGGTCCGTGGGTCCCGTGTCGCCGCTGATGGCGAGCGCACCGTCGGCGTCGCGCAAAACAAACCCCGCCGTGTCCACCGTATGGTGGACCGCGACCGGATAAACCTCGTAGTCGAGAACGCGCGTCAGCGTTTCGAGCTGCAGCTCTTGATAGACGATGGTCGGCCCATCTTTGGAGGGAATGACCGAGAAGTCAGGCCATAGACGATCGTTGAAGAAGTGCTTTTTCAGAGCTTCAATCGTGGGTGCGGTCGCCGCGATGACGAGCGGTGGCGCGTTGCCTTGGCAGCGATTGTCGGCGACGGTGGCCAGATCTCGAACATGGTCGAGGTGCGCGTGCGTCACCAGGACCGCGCCGAGCTGCATCTGTTCGTCGAGTTCGAGCTGAGACGTCAGCGCCCCCGCGTCGAGCGCGAGGCGGTCGTCGACGAGAAAGGACGTCGTTCGATGGCGCGGGGTCTCGCCGCCATGGCAACCGAGGATCCTAAGCTCCATGATTTCTCACAGCCTTTTGGACCAAGTTTGGTGAAGCGAGCGCATCGAGAGCCTGTGCAAACTCATACATCCGCGCGATGCTCGGTACCACTATCCCGTTTTTCTTTATGCGCATGAGGCGCGCCTTGACGAGCGTTTTGGCGGCTTCACCCAGGGTGACTTCATCCAGGCCGATCTCGCACGCAAGCTCGCGCAGACGCCTTGGGAGCAACGTGCCGCCGACATCGGGTTGTCCGAGGCTCTCGGTAAGGCGTGCTATCGCGTGGGCCAGTCGCGCGTCGGGTGGACGCGTAAAGAGCGCTAGCCGGTCTTCGTATTCACCTATTTTTGTAAGCAACCCGCGCACCAGCTCGACCGCGATTGCGGCGTCGTCGTTCAGCATCGTTTCGAGCGCAGGACCGTCGATAAGGAGCGCGCGGGTCGTTTCGATGGCGACGGCCGTCGTCGTGCGAGCGCGCCCGAGGAGTCCTTCTTCTCCGACGAACTCGCCCGGCCCCGCCTGCGTGACGGTGAGTTCCTGTCCACCGACTCGCCGACTCAAGCGCACCAAGCCTTCGCAAACGACAAAAATCTCCGTGCCGGTTTGCCCGGCTACAAAGAGCCTCTCACCGACGGCGTACCGACGCTCATGGTCGGTTGGTAACGCCAGAGGCTCTGTCATCAAGAACGAACAATAGCCCCGGGCGTGAAGGGTCGTCAAAGGCGAGTGTCGCCCGGCGAGGGCGGCGAACAAACCAATATGCGATTGACTTCCAGTCCTTGGAGAAATAGGGTGTCCGCGCTCGCTTGCAAGGGATTGGCTCCTGCCGCCATCGAATTCCGCGAGCGATTCGACTGGGGAATCGTCTAACGGCAGGACACAGGATTCTGATTCCTGTTATCTAGGTTCGAATCCTAGTTCCCCAACCGGCCTCCAGCGTTCGCAGAAGGCCACGATACGGTGAATGTTTGGGTCCCATCGTCTAGCGGTTAGGACGTCGGCTTCTCACGCCGATAACGCGGGTTCGATTCCCGCTGGGATCACCACTCTGTTCTTTTCTGTTCGTTGCGCCTCCCGGCTGTTGGCCTTGCGGCTCTTGGGGCTTTGCGCGAAGACGAACGGGCATGGGGAGGCACACGTTCTTTCGATGGGCGTCGGTCCTGCTTCAGGCGTCGGTCCTGCTCCAGGGGTCGGTCCTGCTTCAGGCGTGCGCCCCTCGGCCCGTCGTGACGGCTTTTCGACTCGAAGGTTATCCCGACCAGCTCGCAACCCGCGTCATGCCGAACCTCGAGTCGGCGCCGCTGCGGGAGCTCGTCGTGCCACCCGTGTGGATCCCCGCGGGTGGTCAGCGCCTCGAGCTTTTGCTGGATCGCGCACGCCTTCCGGTTTTTCCCGGTCGTTGGGCCGTTCGCGTGCTCTTGCGTCCGAATCGAACGGTGACCCTTGCCGTTGCGGGCCCCGCTCAAGCGCTAAGGCAGTTCGACGTCCTTGGGCGCGGCCCGCTGCGCCGGCTCGAGACCGTACGCGGGGACGGCGAGCTGCCAGCGTTCGTCCGTTTCGACACCGCGTCGGAGCCCGAGCCGTTGTTCGTTATCCTCGATGTCGATGCCCCCGTTTTCCTCTCACGGATCGAGGAGCTGCCGTTCCCGTCGCCGCTTTCATCGACGACTCCACCAGCGTCACCAACGTCAGCAAAACCCGTAAACTTTGCAGCGCTTGCGCTCGTTGGCATGCCGCCTCCGCGCTCGCTCAAGGCGGGCTATCGGTTTGGAACGTCGCCTCGCTACGCGTTCTTACGCAGGGACGCGGTCGAGGCGTTACGGGTCGCTTTTCGGCAGGTTCGCAAGCGTTGGGGGCGCGAACCGCTCGTGATGGGGGATGCGAGCCAATGGAACGGCGAGCGCCCTGCGACCGACCGTCACTTGCCGCGGCACATCAGCCATCAAGGTGGTCGTGACGTCGATCTCGGCTTGCCTGGTACCGATGGAGACTCGTCCCTGCGCCACCGCTGCAAGCTTGTTCTCGCACCCCCCGATCGTGCCACTTGCGAGCCCGACAGCGTTTCGGGTCTCGATGCCCCGCGCCTCGCTTACCTGCTCGCACTTTTGATCGAAGGGCCTACGCCGAGCGGTCGTTTCATCGCTGAGGGCTCGAAGCGGCCCGGTCCAAGCGCGCCGGTGGAGCTCATTTTTGCGGATGCCGCGTTCATCGAAGCCGTTCGCAAAGCCCTGCCGGAGCTTCGAAAAAAAAAGTGGATACACGACGAAGCCCTCGACGCCCTTGCCGACGATCGGGTGCTGCGCGCTTCGCCCTGGCATACGGATCACGTGCATATTCGCTTCGCCGGAGAGCCTGCTCTCGTCCACGACGGCTTGCGGGACATCCGTTATTCTCCCTGAGGGCCGCTGCCCTCAATGGCCCGTGCGGCTCGTGTCCCCCCGGCTCTCTGCGACTGTGCTAACAGCGAAAGCACGATGAGCCGCATCTACCGTTCCCTACCGCCGAAGGGCACCCGTTTGGGTATCGCGTTCTCTGGTGGCCTCGACACGCGCTGCGCTGTCGCCTGGCTCGCCGAACAGGGTCTCGACGTCTACGCTTACACGGCGGATCTCGCGCAGCCCGATGAGGAGAATCCGTCCGATATTCCGCCGATCGCTCTCGGTCACGGCGCGAAACAGGCCCGCCTCATCGACTGCCGCGAGGCGATGGCGCGCGAAGGCGTGATAGCGCTCCAGTGCGGCGCGTTTCATCTCTCGACGGCCGGTCGCAAGTATTACAACACCACCCCCCTCGGGCGCGCGGTCACGACGACGGCGATCGTTCGGGTGATGAAGGAGGATGGCGTTCACGTCTTCGGCGACGGCAGCACCCACAAGGGCAACGACATTCAGCGTTTTTACCGTTACGGCATTCTCGTCAACCCGGAGCTTCGCATCTACAAGCCCTGGCTCGACACCGCGTTCGTTAGTGCGTTCGGGGGGCGTACCGAGATGAGCCATTACCTGGAACGACGCGGCTTGCCTTACAAAATGGGCACCGAGAAGGCTTACAGCACCGATTCAAATTTGCTTGGCGCGACCCATGAGGCGAAGGACCTCGAGCACCTCGACAAAGGGATTCAAATCGTGTCGCCGATCATGGGCGCCGCATTTTGGAAAAAAGAGACAAAAATCGAGGCAGAGACGGTCTGCATTCGCTTCGAACAGGGCCTGCCAGTCGCTATCAACGGGCAGCGCTTCGAGTCGCTTTACGACCTGGTCGTCGAAGCAAATCGGGTGGGTGGTCGCCACGGTCTTGGGATGACCGACCAGATCGAAAACCGCGTCATCGAAGCGAAGAGCCGGGGGATCTACGAGGCCCCGGCGATGGCGCTGCTTCATATCGTTTACGAACGCTTGCTCTCCGCAATCCACAACGAGTCGACCATCGATCTTTACGCGACCCTCGGACGTCGGCTCGGTCGGTTGCTCTACGAAGGTCGATGGTACGATCCCGAAGCGATGCTCTTAAAGGAGGGTCTCGTCAGGTGGGTCTCGACCAGCATTTCGGGCGAGGTCGATCTCGAGCTTCGCCGCGGTGACGATTACACCTTGCTCGCGACGCGGGCGGATTACATGGCCTATGCCCCCGAAAAGCTCTCGATGGAGCGCGTCGAGGAGCCGCCCTTCACGCCCGAGGATCGCATCGGTGCGCTCGAGCTGCAGAACCTGAGCATTGGTGACAACCGCGCCCTTCTTTTGCATCACCTGGAGAGCACGCGCCGTCTCGCCAGTGGACCCAGTCGTGACGTCGAGCGCTTGCTCGGCCCCTCGCCCTCGCCCTCGCCCTCGCCCTCCGAAGCCGACTGAGCCGACTGAGCCGGGCCTCTTAGCCCAGAACGCTTCGCATCACGCGAGCAAACGCCGGCAAGCGGACGAGCCAGTCGAGCGCGAACGTGGTGACTGCCATCGGAAAGATAAGGCCGAGCGCGGTGCCGAGTGCAAATTCCCGAAAGCGAAGTCGGGTGAGCGCCAGTGTCGTGTTGAGTGGGGGCGAGATGAACATCACGGCTCGCAGCAGCACGAGCGAGACGACAGGGCGCCGTTCGATGCGGTCGATAAGGCGCCGCATTCGCGCGTTTTTTATGGTTACGAGCTGCTGGCCGCCGACCGTTCGAGCCAGCGAAAACCCCGCGCAGCTAGCGACGATTCCCGCCAAAAGGTTCAAAAGAAACCCCCAAAATTTCCCGTAAGCCAGCGTCCCAGCGGCGACGAACAGCGCACCCGGAAGATAAGCCAAAACTCCCACCGTAAAGACGCCCACGAAGAGCACCGCACCGAAGGGCCCAGCTTCGCGCATGGAGGCTTCGAGCCGTGTGGCATCGAGCCCGCGGCTTACGCCCGAGATGCGAGCGGCGACGATGGCGCAGACGATGAGACCCATCAGCACGAAAAGACGTCGGCGACTTGGACCATCCTCCTTCACGGTTTCGGGTGCCCGTCGAAGAAGTCGAAGAGTGCCGTCTTGAAGCTCGGCTTGAAGAGCGGGAGGTGCCCCGACCCTTCGATTCGCCAGTGTTCCACCACGGTTTTATTCTCGCAGCCGCTCCAGCGCATCACTTTGGTCTCGGCTCCGAGCACCTGAGTGAGGTCGCGCGGGGGAAGGTTCTCGTTCACTTTGGGATCGCAGCCGTTCAGGTGCACCCAGTCCTTCGCGGTATCGACAGGGCCCGGGTAAGCGTGCCCAAACAAGTTGCCGCCCGCGTAAAGAATGATGGGGTCGAGGGTTCCGTGAATCACCAGCGTGTTCACGGCCTCGCTCGGCTTGCATTGGTTCAGGTCTAGAAACTGTGCGCCCGAAAGCGCGGCGATCGAAGCGATTGCGTCCGCATGATCGCAAGCCATCCGGTGCGCCATGAAGGCGCCGTTCGAGTGCCCCATCAGATGAATGCGCTTTGGATCGACATTGAACGTTTGGGTGATCTGCGCAATCACCTTCGCGAGGTAGGTCGAGTCGTCGATGCCCGAATTGCCGAAATCGCAGCACGCGTCGGTGGCGTTCCAGAACTCCAGTCCGTTTTTATCCTTCGTGCCGTCCGGGTGCGCAAACAGATAGCCGCGCGAGGCGGCCTCCTTGTCGAGGTCGAGGTAAAGCTCCTGGACGTCACCGCTGCCACTGTAGCCGTGCAACAGCAGCAGGAGCGGTGCGGGAACATTCGGGTCGTAGTCTGGAGGCGCGCTCACGATGACCGGACGATCGCCGCCGATGGGCCCTTCGAAAACGCCACCTGCGCCCGTCGAGGAGACCGAGGCCGCGCCGCCGCCGCCGGTGTTCATGCTTCCGCCGCTCGCAGCCGCGCTCGCGGTGAGGAGTGGCGCTTCGCTGGTTGACGCGTTCGCTCCGCACGCCGCGACGAGAATCAGAGCGAGGGAACCCGCGCTTCGCAAGAGGACACGCATCGGCGCCTTATAGCAGAGTGTGCTTCGCCAAGCTCGTTGGGGTCGTGGAAACGCCAGGGAACTGCGCTTACAGACTCGGGCCAAACAGTGAGCCGCATCCCGAGCTTCAGCGCCTTCGGTCGGCAGCACGGGCGTGCCCTTCGAGGCCCTCGAGGCGTGCGAATTCGGCGGCGTCACTCGCGAGCGCGCGGGCGGCTGGGCCTTCGTCGAGGCGCATCCACGTGCGGACTCGAAGGAACGTCAAGACGGAGAGTCCTCCCGTATGACGGGCCCCGCCGCCGGTTGGTAGTGTGTGGTTGGCGCCCGCTCCATAGTCGCCGAGGACCTCGGCGGAGCCGGGACCGATGAAGAGTGCTCCATAATGAGAGACGCGCCGGCTCGCGAGCTCGGGTTCATGCGTCATGATCTCCAAGTGTTCGGGCGCCAGTCGATCGCAGGCAGCGAAGCATTCTTCCAGGGTCTCGCACAAGACGGCATAGCCGTTTCCGATGGCCACGCGCGCCACCTCCGCTGTCGGCAGTGTGGCGAGCTGCCGTTCGAGTGCCTGAGACACCTGTGTCACGAGGGCGGCAGAAGCCGTGACAAGGATCGGTAGCGCGTCGGTGGCGTGCTCGGCCTGAGCCAGCAGATCCGCCGCGATGAGCTCGGGATCGGCGGAATCATCGGCTAGCACCACGAGCTCACTTGGCCCGGCGAGCATGTCGATGCCCACCCGACCAGCGACCAGCTTCTTGGCTGCGGTGACCCACCGATTGCCGGGGCCCGCGATGACATCCACGCTTGCTACGGTGTCCGTGCCGTAGGCGAAGGCTGCGATCGCGTGGGCACCGCCCGCGCATAAAAATGCGTCTGCCCCTGCGATGGCCGCGGCCGCGAGCATGATGTTCTTGGGCTTGGGACTCGCGACGACGACGCGCGAAACGCCGGCGACCCGCGCCGTCACGGCGGTCATAAGGACGCTCGATGGCAATGGATAGCCGCCGCCGGGTGCGTAACAACCCGCTCGTTCGACGGGAGAAATAAGGTGCCCCGCGCGGCCGCCATCGACAGCGATAGAGGTGGATTCAAGGGAGTGGCGCTGCGCCTCGGCGAAGCGGCGAATGCGGTTGGCGGTACGCTCAAGAAGCGACCGCACGTCGTCAGGGATGGTCGTGAGTGCCGCTTCGAGGGCGGCTCGGTCGAGGAGCAAAGGTGCGTGGTCCAGGAGCCCGTCGTGCTCGCGGCTGTAGCGACGAAGCGCGTCGTCCCCATTCGTGCGAACGTCTTCTACGATGCGTGCGGCTCGGATGAGCGTCTCGGGCTCCACGGGCTCACGCGTTCGGACGAGCCCTTCGAGCGCCTTGAAGGCAATGGTGCGGAGTGTCATGGGCTCGAGCCCTCGGGTTTTCGGTCGCCTCTTCGCCTTGTGACACCGAGGGCGCGCTCAGCGAGCACTCGCTCGATGTCCGCGAGGGACACGCCGCCTCGGCTTGCCGCGACGAGCGCAAAGTAGATCACGTCGGCGGCTTCCGAAGCGACCGCATCACGGCCCACGGCCGCCGCAAGTTCTGCTGCTTCTTCCAGCAATTTTGCTCTTAAAAGTGAAGGATCTTCCAGGAGTCGAGCGGTGTACGAGCCCATCGGAGCTGCTTTTGCTCGGTCGGTGAGGGTGGCTGACAGGGCAGGCAGGCCACCGAGCGGTCCCCAGCAGCTCATCGTCTCCCGGTGGCAGAAACCCGGGCTCGCTTGCCGAACCGTAAACCGCAGCGCATCGCGATCGCAGTCGAGGTCGACCCGCAGGAGCTCCTGGGTAGCGCCGCTGGACTCGCCCTTTCGCCAGAGGCCACGCTGCCTTGACCAGTACACGCCTTTGCCGGTCCTTAGCGCCTCGCGAAGGCTCTCAAGGTTCGACCAGCACAGGCCCAGTGCGCGCCCGTGCTCGTCGACCACCACGGTTGCGAAGAGGCCGTCCGCGCGGTCGCTGGTGAGCGGGGACGCAAACGCGCAGGCGAGGTCCATATGGCCTGTGTAGAGCGCCATTCCGACCTGTGCATCGACGCCCATCCGGTCGAGCTCGGCGACTTCACGAGCCGTGGTGACCCCGCCAGCTATCGTGAGGTCGCAGCTCCCAGCGGCCTGGCGAAGCTCGGCCACGCGTTCGACGGCGGTGCCTTGCAGGCGCCCCTCGCGTTCGACAAACGTCACCAAAAATCCACCCACCAGCTCTCGCAGTTCGTGCATCCGGTCCGCAACGCTCGCACCGGTTTTGGTCCGCCATCCTTCGATGACGACCTCACCGTCGAGGGCATCGAGTGCGACGATCACGCGCTCTCGGGGAAGCTGCGACAAGAGCTCGGGTTGCGCCGCCGTGCCGATGATGATTTTGTGCGCGCCGGCGTCCAGAACCGCCCGGGCCGTCGCCTCGTCGCGAATGCCACCGCCTACGCGACAGCGTGCAATTTTGCACACGGATTCGACGAGTGCGCGGTTCGACCCTTGGCCGAGAGCCGCGTCGAGATCGATCACGGCAAGTTCTCCTACCCGCCCAAAGCGTTGCGCAATCGGCACGGGATCGCCCGCGTCGAGGGCGTGTTCTTTGCCGCCGATGAGCTGAACGGTCTGTCCGCCCATGAGGTCGATCGAAGGGATGAGCATCGAAGTTGTTTCTGACTCCAGGCGTTACTGTCGCACGGCGATCCCAGCGGCCGCGAGCGCTCGTTTCAAGTCGCCCACGGTGGTCTCTCCGTCGTGGAGAATCGAGGCGGCAAGGAC
>CANMZR010000061.1 GCA_947502375.1 Polyangiaceae bacterium | reverse complement strand
AGTTGTTCGGCGCGCCGGCGAACCATGCCGCCATCGCCAACTTCTCGGATAAGGGCATTTTGTCAATCCAGGAGAACGTACATGGCTTCCCTACATCACACTCGCTACCCTGAAGCCCGACCCACGCTGTAGCTACAAGAATCGACTGGAGCACCTGATTCTGTTCAAGCGTCTGGGGACGGACGATATCCGTGTGGAACGATTTGCAGAGCGCCCTCGCATCACTCCAAGTCTCCGCCTTACCGTTGGACACGTAATAAGTGTGACCCACCTTCTCGTAGGCCGTGAAGTCATCGGGAACTCCGGGGGTTTCCATGGTGCCGCCGGTGCAGCCGCAGGTGTTCGCCGCGACACCACCCACCTCGCATTCGTAAAGCCCCTCGCACGTAGACGGACAGGCGATTTGAACCGTCCCGTCTTCGCTGCATTTGTCGGGCACTTTACCACAAGCGACGGCGACGCAGGCCTCCGCTTGGGTAGCCGAGACGCACGTGCATTGTTGAGTTCCGTCGCAGACTTTTGGGGCGGCGCAGGTATTTGGGCAGGTAACGGGAGAACCACAGTTGTTCTTTGTCGGACCACCACAGACGAATTCTTTGCAGGTCTCGGCTTTGGGCTCAGGCACACAGCACTTCGTCGTCGAACTGCCGGGAATGCAATCGCAGAAATTCGGCCTTGCTGGGTCGTCACCGCAGACGTCGGCACCGCTGCAGGTATCGGGGCACGTGACCTCGACCTGACAGTTGTTGGTCTTGACACCGCATTCTACGGCCTTGCAGGTTTCCTCGGCCGCCTCCGGCACGCACGGAGCGACGAACGTGAAACTGTCGAGGCGCGAGATTTGAGAGCACGCTGCGACCGCGCCGCCGAGCCAGAGGACACTGAAGCTCGCGTACCTGGATGACCGAGCTGCGTTTACCACTGAAACACCAGCTGCCCGCCGCTTGGCGTCACCGTCACCCCGAGCCGCGCGGAACGCTCCGCCGCAGCCGGAGGCGACCGAAAATGGAGCGTGAAAAAAATCGCGCTCACCGCGACTCCGACGCCACCGGCGACGAACCCCACGGTCGATGCCGTCGCGAGCCGAGCTGCGGACTCCGATTCGCCGACCAACGAGGACGGGCAAACAAACCCGCCGCAACTCTGCTCCAATTGCGCGACGCGCTGAAGCACCATGCCCCCGGCAACGCCGCCGACGGCAAGCGACGCCAAACCGAGCCCTAGCGTGATGAACCCCGGGGCGCGACCCACCGCCGGAGGGGCCTCCTTCATGACGACCACGACTTTTTCCCGCAGCAGTGTGAATGCGATGGGCACCGCCTCATCGGCCCCCTCGCTCAACGTAAACCGCACGTCTCGCGACTCCGCTCCCGGGGCTCGGCCTTCGAGACGGTGTGCCCCCGGCTCGAGTTCGAGAGTCGCCCCGTCGGCTTTGACCGCGACGTCATCGAGCTTGAGCGTGACCTTTTCCACGGGGACGCCGGTGACCACCAGACGGACATGAGCGAGACGCTTTTCCAACGCGGCAACCATCTCCACCGCATCGGTGCGCGCCCCTAAATAGGCCGCCGATGACCCGCTCTGGAGAGACTCTGACGCGACCGTGCGAGCCAAGTCGCGAGCGCGCCGCAGCTGGCCAAGCTCGCTCTGACAACGAGCCATCCGCATCACCAACGTGGGCGCGTGAAAGAGTTCCTCCGCGAGGCGAAACGCTTCGTAAGCTTCACGCCATCGGGCTTGACTAAAGAGCAGGAGGCCCTCTTCCCCCTTGATGCGCGCGGCATCCGTCATGAGTTCGCTCGTCACCTGAGCGTCCGGCACCTGTGCGACGGGCACCTGAGCGTCCGGCACCTGTGCGACGGGCACTTGTGCGACGGGCACCTGTGCGACGGGCACCTGTGCGACGGGCACCTGTGCGACGGGCACCTGTGCGATGGGCAATTTTTTCGGAGGCGAAGGCTCGCCCGCGTTGGAAACCGAGCTGAGGACCCCCCCGAGGAAAAAGATGCTGACGCCCAAGATCCTTCGCATCAAAATCCCAAAACCCCGTTCTTTTTGTCCCGCGGTGGAGCGGTGACGGCGCTGGCAATCGGCGGCAACACGGGGGTGCCCGCTCGCCCCTCGCGTCGCTTCGACTCGGCCACCGACGGCAGCGCTCGTGGTGTGTCGCGTGGTGTTGCGCGGGCCGCCTCCGTCGATGCCGTTGCCGTCGGCGCGTGGATTGCCGACGCGGAGCCAGCCGTGACGGAGGTCGGCGACAACTCGGCGGCAGCGATGTCCCGCGCCGAGGCGGCTGCATGCGAGGCGGAGGTCCCGGCGCCGCTCGCGGACGGAGCGCGACCCGTGGAGCCGGAAACCGCGACGTAACTGGCGACTGCTACCGCGACCACCGCCGAGGCGACCGTCAGTAACATAAATCCTCGCATTCGAAGGAACGGGGACGGACGGCCAACGCCGGTCTCGGCGACTCCGCTATCGGCGTCCAACCTCGAACCTTGGGCCAGGCCATCGCCCGTGTTCGCGGCCACCGTTGCCCCCCCCAAGAGGTCGGGAGCAAGCGCGGCTCCAGTGGTCATGCCCGCACGAGACGAACTTGCGGCCATACCCAAGACGAGTCGCTCAAGGTCTTCGAGCGTTGCGCGAACCGTCGGGAAACGCCCCTCGGGTTTTTTTTCAAGGCAACGGTTCAGGAACACGTCCAGCTCAGGAGAAACGTCACGGCACCACGTCGACGCGCTCACGAGTGGGTCTCGGGCGACCGAAATGATGACTTCCTGCCAGGTATCCCCGTGGAAGGGGCGCTTCCCGGTCACCATTTCGTAGAGCATCACGCCGAGGCTGTAGATGTCCGTCCTCGCATCGACTGCATGCCCCGACCCCTGCTCGGGTGACATGTAGGCAGGCGTCCCCACAATGCTGCCGTCCTTCGTGGCGTGCAGCGTGGCCTCCTCGCCGCCGTCGTCGCTGCGCTTTGCGATCCCAAAGTCCAGGATTTTCACGACCTGGTCTGCACCGCAAATCACGTTTTCGGGTTTCAAATCACGGTGAATGACACCGGCTTCGTGCGCCTTGACGAGCCCACGCAGGACCTCGCGCGTGATGACCAGCGCTCGTGGCACCGGAAGGCAGCCCTGCGCGGCAAGGAGCTCTCCGATCGACTCCCCTTCGATGAGTTCCATCGCAATAAACAGACGCTCGTCCACTTCGCCGACCTCGTAAATCGTGGCGATGCAGGGGTGGGTAAGCCCGGCGGCAAGGCGACCTTCGCGAAGGAAGCGGTAACGACGATCCGGATCGTGGGCGATGTTCTGATGCAGGACCTTCAGCGCCACGGTGCGACCAAGCCGGGTATCTTCGGCCACGTACACCATCCCCATGCCGCCCTCACCAAGCTTCCGAACGAGCTTGTAATGACCCATGACCGTCTGCGGTCTGAGCTCGTGTGCCGAGGATTTGATGGGTCTCTGCAGCGTCATCCGTATCTCAAGTTGAACGCGAAAATGGGCGGTCGGAGCGGCGCACTAGCCTCGATTCGTGCGAATCGAGGGCCAAATAACAGCAGCCAACAGGTGGGCGAGTCAATATCCGTCGAAATCAAGGATATTTCGACGCCCTCGCCAAATAGGGGGCATCTCAAGCAGCGAGCAAGAGCCCGTCGCTTTGATGGACTCGACGCACCATCCTAGCGCGAACCGGTCGCTGGCGGAAGTCTCGCAAAGGAGCGGCCTGCCAAGAGCTCGAGTCGGGATTTTCAGGCCATCGACGAGGGCTGGCCGAGGCGCGGAGAGGCGCATCGCGCGGTCGTGCGAGGCGCGGGACGGCGACGAAAGACGCAGCCAAAAACAGTTCCACTGTCGGGTTAACTTACGTACGGTCTGAGCCGACCAGTTTTTTTGGATTCACCATCAGCCTGCGTCCATGCCGATGCGCCTCTCGTCCACGATCCGCGGAATCGCTTACGCCTTCGGGTCGGTGGCGGAAGTGCTTGCGAAGGCGAATGCTCCCAAGTCGGGCGATGTGCTCGCTGGGCTCGCCGCGCGTGATCCGGTCGAACGCGTGGCCGCACGTGCAGTCCTCTCGGAGCTGACCTTGCACGATTTACGGGAAAGCCCCGCAGTCCCCTACGAAGTGGACGAGCTGACGCGAATGGTCGAAGACACGCTCGACGAGCAGGCCTATCGCGCGCTCTCCCACCTGACGGTTGGACAGTTTCGCGAGTGGCTCCTCGAGACAAAGACAACGGGCCCGGTGCTCCGCTCGGTCGCAAAGGGCCTCACGCCCGAGATGGCCGCCGCGGTTTGCAAGCTGATGTCCACCCTCGATCTGATGGTCGTGTCAAAAAAATGCGAGGTCGTCGTTCGAGCCAACAATACGTTCGGCTTGGCGGGGCGTCTCTCCTCGCGCCTCCAGCCAAACCATCCCACCGACGACATCGAAGGAATTCTGACGAGCTTGCGCGAAGGCCTGTCCTACGGCTGCGGCGACGCCGTCCTCGGGGTGAACCCCGCCACGGACACGCCCGAATCCACCGCCGAGATCTTGAAGGCGTTGACCGGCGTCATGGAAAAAAACGGCATCCCAACCCAGCAGTGCGTCTTGTCTCACGTGACCGTGCAGCTGAAGGCGCTCGAGCTCGGAGCTCCGATGGGGCTGATGTTTCAATCGCTCTCGGGCACCGAAGGGGGCAATCGGGCTTTCGGCATTTCGCTCGCGTTGATGGATGAAGCCTACGACGCGATGAAGGCAAAACGCTACGCGCCCGGACCGAACTTCATGTACTTCGAGACCGGGCAAGGCTCGGCGCTTTCATCCGCCGCGCACCACGGCGCCGACCAGCTCACGCTCGAGGCTCGTTGTTACGGATTCGCGCGCCGGTACGAGCCGTTTCTCGTCAACACGGTCGTCGGCTTCATCGGACCCGAGTACCTCGAGGACGGACCGCAGATCACGCGCGCCGGACTCGAGGATCATTTCATGGGCAAGCTGCTCGGTCTATCGATGGGTTGCGATGCCTGCTTCACGTACCATGCTCGAATGAGCCAAGATGAGCTCGAGGGCCTGAAAGTGCTGCTCGCGGCGGCTGGCTGCAGCTACCTCATGTCGCTGCCAGTCGGCGACGACATCATGCTCAACTACCAGTCCACCTCGTTCCACGACATCCCTTCGGTGCAAGCGCTGCTCGGTAAGCGCCCGACACCGGAGTTCGACGCGTGGCTCGCCGAGCGCGGGATCTGGGACGATGGGCCGGGCGAGCGTTTTGGTGATCCGGCGGTCATTCGATGAGCGCGACACGCGAACGGATGGCGGCTCTGAAAGCGCGCCTGGAGGCCTCGAGTCCAGCGCCGCCACCCACGCCTATCGAGCCCGTTCTCGCCCCGCCGAGGCGCGTATTTCCGACGCCCAAAACGCGCAATCGCTTTGCGGAAAACGCAGCTGCACACACGACGGCACTCGTCGGCATCGGCCATGTCGGCACCCGCTACGCGACCGACGTCATCTTGCAGTTCCAGGCCGAGCTCGCCGTCGCGCATCAAGCCGTCGCGACCGAATTATCCGAGTCCTTCGCCGCCCAACATGCCCTTTTGCCGCTCCAGTCTCGCGTGACGAGCCACCGCGAATTCTTGCTTCGTCCGGACCTGGGTCGGCGTCTCGACGAGGCCTCTCTCGCGCGCCTACGGAGCCAGGCCATGAAGGGGATCGACGTGCAACCGATCCTCGCGGATGGCCTCTCGGCGACCGCGTGCATGGGCTCAGGGGTTCAGCTTTTGCAGTCTTTTATAAGGGAATGCGAAGCTTTTGGCTTGAGCGTGGGGACCCCGGTCTGCGCGCGCTTCGCACGGGTCTGGCTCGAAGACGAAATTGGCGAGACGGTCCAAGCCAAAGTGGCCGCCATCCTGCTCGGCGAACGGCCTGGTCTCGGCACCGGTGACGGGCTCTCCGCCTACCTCGTCCATGCGCCAAAACTCGGCAAGACCGATGGCGATCGCAACATGCTCTCGAACATTCACACGCGCGGCACCCGGCCTGAAGAAGCTGCGAAACGACTCGCCGTGCTCGCACGCGCGATGCTGGAACAAGGGACGTCGGGCGTCTCGCTCGACCTCGGCAAGCTCGCAAAGGAACTAGGAGACTCGGGTGGTCGAGGCTACCGCGCGCCACAAGAACGCGTTCGCCTCGTGGAAGTACCGACATGAGCGTCCTTGTGCCAATCGTTCCCAAGGTCCTCGCCGTGCGCCGCCTGCCCAGAGCCGCCCCGGCTTTGCTGCTCGCCTATGGCGCCGATCCCGCACGCCATGTGTCGCTCGGCATCGTCACCTGCGACCAAGACGACCCGACGTACGTCGCGCTCGACGAAGCCACCAAACATGCGGCGGTGGACGTCATCTTCGCACGCTCCTTTTACGCGGGCGCAGCGCACTCCTCCGGACGAAACTCTGGCGAAATCATGGGGATCCTCGCGGCGGAAAACCCGGACGAGCTCGAGCACGGGCTCCGCGCCATGCTGCGCTGCCTCGAACACGATGCGTGCTTTTACAGCGCCGACGACGCCGGAAGCGTCACGGTGTTTCCGCACGTCGTCGCCTCGCTCGGTCGTTACCTGTCCGTGAAATCCGGCCTCCCAGAAGGCGAGGCCCTGGCCTATCTCGTGGCGCCACCCCTCGAGGCCACGGTCGCTCTCGACGCCGCACTGAAGGCCGCGGAGGTGCGCCCCGTCATGATCTTCCCACCGCCGACGGAGACGAACTTCGCGGCTGCCTGGCTGACGGGCTCGCTCAACGCGTGCCAAGCGGCGGCGGAGGCCTATGCCGAAACCGTCGTTCGAGTGGCCATGGAGCCGCGCGAACGGTGGAATCGTTGAGCGCAAGCTCGCGCCTTCGCACCGTGACGGACCGCAGCTACCGTGTAAGGTAAGCGGAATGCCGCGGCTCATTCAAGCCCTTCCCAATGGTGCGCTGGATCTCATTGGAGATGTGCACGGCGAGCTCGAGGCGCTCCTCAGGCTGCTGCATCGATTGGGCGTTGACGTGGAGCGCGCGCGAGCCCCGCGGCACTTGGTGTTTGTCGGAGACCTCATTGACCGCGGCCCCGATAGCGTCGGCGTCGTCGAGGTGGTGGAGCTGTTGATGCAGGCGGGGGTAGCGAGCGTCGTCGCCGGGAACCACGAGCTCAACCTGCTCGCGGGCGAACGAAAAGAAGGCAATGGCTGGTTCTGGGGCGATGCAAACGATCACGCGCAGTTCGATCTGCGCCAAGCGGCGTTCCCCTCGCGGCTCGCCGACACACGCGAGCAAGCGAAGATACGGGCGCTTTTTTCGGAGCTGCCGCTCGTGCTGATGCGTGATGATTTGCGCGTCGTTCACGCCTCTTGGGATCCCGAGGCGGCGGCCAAGCTGCCCGAGGACGGTGACATCGCGAAGCTCGCTGCGTTCTGGGAGGAGCGGCTCGAAGGCGAGCTCCAGGCAAGTGGACTGCGGGACCGCGCCGCCGACGAGCGCGCGGCGTTCGCTGGGCTAACGGACGAACGCATTCCACCGACGCGGCATCTCGCGGCGGTTGCGGCCGAGGACGCGGCTTACCAGCGCCTGAACCCCATCAAGTTGTTGACGTCGGGAGCTGAAGTCGAGGTCGCGCCAGGCGGGCACTTTTTCGTTGGCGGTAAGTGGCGCTTCGTCACGCGTGATCGTTGGTGGAAGCGACCGGTCGACAGACCCACGGTCATCGGTCACTACTGGCGTCGTCGAGAGCATCTCACCGAGGGGCGCCCCGATGTTTGGGATGACGTGCCGCCCTTCGCCTGGGCTGGCGATGTCTATTGCGTTGACTACAGTGTCGGTCGGCGGTTTTTGGAGCGATTTCGTGGACGCACGGAGAAGTTCCACGGGGGACTCGGTGCCTTACGGTGGCCCGAGCGCGAAGTGGTGTTCGACGACCGTGACGGCTCGATACCAACGGGAGAGTAGTGCGCCGAGTCCATCAGAAACCTATCGCCAACCCTGTCCCGGGCCCTTTAGAAGTAGTAGCGCGCCGCCACGTTTGACTTGAAAAAATCCCACGGACTGTTGAGCGCGGTCGTTCCGAAGGAGGTTTGCTTGAAGGTGGTCCCGCTATCGCGCTTCTCGATCGAGGCGCTCAGGTGGTTCACGTAGGCGCCGACGGAGCCCTCGAGCGAGAGGTTCGGGATCCCCATGAATCCGAAGTGCACCTCGGCACCGGCCCGCGCGCCGAGCTGCAGCAAAAGGCCCTTGCGCGTGGTTTCGGTATCGCCCATCACGGCGGGGTTTGCCTGTTCGGTCGAGCCCCCAAAACCGAGGTTCAGTTCTGGCGTAACCAAGAATGCAGCGTGTTTGGTGGTCGTTATCGCAAGTGGAACGCCCGCGTGAAGCAACACGGCGTAGGGCACCGGAATGTCCGTCACCGTCGTCTGATTGCCAGCGGTGGTCTTCAGGGAAGCACCCGGAATGTTGAGCCCGAGAGCCGCATCGATACCGAGCCGTCCATTCAACCAATAACGAACACCGATCGCCGGCGCGGAAGCCAGGGCCACGCCGTTGTTGTCAAGGCCCACCGGGATGTCGCTCAGTCCATACCAGCCCACGGCGATGTGCCCCACCATCTGTTCGTGGTCGCTCGTCCCCTCGGATCCCGCTGGCTCACCACGTACGGCCCGCGGTGTTTCGCGCTTCGTTTCCGCAGGCGTTTGTTCCTTGTCACTCAATTCGTCGTCGGCCAGCGCCGGGCTCGCAACGATGACGCAAGCTCCCGAAATGGCGAGGCGGAAGAACAGGTGAACGAGTCGGGTTTGGGCGTGTGACACAGGAAGACTCCTTGGTTGGCAAGCCGACGTGACTCGCCTTTTGGGAGCAGCGTAAGGCAACCCTGACGTGAGTCAAAAATTGGACCAAGCGAGGCGAACCGTTCGCGAGGTGCCCGTGCGGGAGCCGGACTCAATCGCTACGAAACTTGCCGGGGCACAGGTCTAGCGCCTCGGCCCAGGGGTCGACCGCATCGCGGATCGCCGGGAAAGTGAAGGGCAACGCGAGCTCGGTCACGAACTCAGGCGGCTCAGGCGCGAGCACGAGCTGACGCAAGAGCTTGGACGCGACCGGGTACCAACGTGCGCACTCACCACGCCAACGAACATGAATGCGATGCCCCGGGGTGTCCGTGTCGGCACGCAAGAACGCGGTCTCCTCGGCCAACAGGCTCTCGAAAGCCTCGGGGGCGACACGACCATGTTGCACCTCGGCCCAAAGCTCCCAGCGCGAGCGTTCCGTCGTCGCCAGATCATCCATGATTCGGACGCCTACTTTTTCGCCGCGGGCATTCTTGAGGGTCGCCGGGAGCGCGACGCAACCGTTCCCGGAAAGCCAATCCGCGAGGTATTGCAGCGCTTGAAAGACATTGTATCGCAGCTCTTCGGGGTCATCGTTGGAGATGACTGCCGAGGTGGCGAGATCCGCCGCGAGCACCCCTCGAAGGTAGCCAGGATCGGAGGGCTCGAGCCCTGGTGCATCCCCGCCGAAGACAAACCGCAGGAGGGGTTCCTGCTCGTGGGGTTCGGGAACGAGCGCGCCGACGAGCGTCGCCAAAGAGGAGTCCAGCGCGTCTCGCTCATGCCGCCGCCACGCTTCGACGAGCGCAATGCCGAGCCGCACGAAGTCCGGATGTGCGACCCAAAAGCCATCGAGTCCGCGACGCAGTTGGGTCACCACATCGCGCACGAATCCGACCATCGTGACCTCGAACGAACCAGGTTCGCTCTCATCGAACAACACGCCGTACATGCCGCCGAGCTTCAAGGCCCCGATGCGGCCGAGTTTCTGCACGAGGATCCGATGGGACTCACGGATGTTGTTGATGACGATGTTCGGATCCGCCTTCACGGGGATGCGGTAACGCGGATCGGCGCGAAAGAGCCGTGCGGTCGATGCGAGGAAATCGTGCCAGCCAAGACTGCCGCCGACGAAATAAGGATGCAGCGCCGTCGCGATCTCACGGATCCGAAAAATCGCCCGTGGATTTTCGAAGACCACCATCACCCGAACGCTGGCGAGGACATACGTGGCATCACGCTGTTTCACCGCCGCTTCCGTCACGCCGATGAGCTCGGCGAGGTAGGCCGCCTCCTCTTCGTTTTCGAGCTTTGGAAAGTAAATGCAAAGTGCCTCGGGCCGCCGGCGGTTGTGCCAAACGTGAAGCACGAAATCGAGCAGGTGAAGCGGTAACGGCTCACCGTGGAAGAGATGACTGCCGTCGGGGATGGCCAGCCCTGGCACGCGTTTGATGGGCCGAGCGCGACCGGTGTCACTGAGCCGGTAATGCTTGCCGCGCTTCGCATCTTCGAAGGCGATGGTCCCGTCAAAGCAACCGAGCAGGTTCTCGCAGGCGCGGAGAAAACTCGCCATGATGGGCGTCTTCGAGTCCTCGTCGTCGGCGCCCCAGCGCGGTACTTGCCCCGAGGCCGCGACGAGCTCGGCGACGATCGGCGCCTCGTTGGGCCGCACTCGATGAAGGGCGTTCATCGCGTGGATCGACATGCGAGCGTCATCCGGCGGACCGAACAGCGTGACTTGTTCCCCGACGAGATACGCTGGCACGAGCACTTGAGGCGAAGGCACCTCGGGCAGCGGACCGAGGACGATGCGGCCTTCTGCATCGCGAGCTCCGAGCATCGTTTGGTAATGGGGAGCTTCGTAGGCGAGCTCCCGATTCGCGACCGTGAGAGCCGCCGTCCCGGCATCGAGGAATTTCCGGTCAATCGTGCGCTGAGCAAGCACGGTTGCGAGCCGCTCACGCGTGGCTTCGAAGACCTCGACAATCAACCCGAGAGCCTCATCGGTCAAGAGCTTTGGAAATTCTTCACGAAGCCCTTTCGCGATACGGAGGCCCGGTACCGCCGGCACCGGCCGAGCATCCTCGGACAAGCGTTCGGTCAACCGCGCCGGCAAGAACTCGAGATAAGATGGGATCGGCATGTCGGTTCCACGCAGCGATTCGGGGCTTCGCTTGGCGTCGACGCAGTAGACCATGGAACCGGCCAGAGCTGTCAGGCGAGCGCACCATGTTTTTCGGCCCGGCCGGCCGAAAACGATCTAGAAAGCTTCCATGCCCACACTCAACCTCAAGCCTGGCATCGTCACCGGTAACGCGCTTTGTGAACTCCTTGACTTTTGCAAGGCCGAGCAGTGCGCGCTTCCCGCAGTCAACGTCATCGGAAGCCACACCGCCAACGCCGCCATCGAAGCGGCTCGGCAGGCCAAGGCGCCGATCATCATCCAGTTCTCGCAGGGCGGCGCGCAGTTCAATGCCGGAAAATTCCTCGACAACTCGAAGCAAGCCGCCTCGATTGCGGGATCGGTGGCCGGCGCCCACCACGTTCGTGCCATCGCCGAGGCGTACGGCGTGCCCGTCGTCCTGCACACCGACCATTGCGCGCGCAAGCTTTTGCCCTGGATCGATGGGGTGCTCGACGCCGGCGAGGCGTACTACCGAACGACAGGCGTGCCGCTCTACAGCTCGCACATGCTTGACCTCTCGGAGGACCCGCTCCACGAGAACCTCGAAACGTGTGCGAAATACCTCGAGCGGATGGCGAACATCGAGATGACGCTCGAGATCGAGCTTGGCGTCACGGGGGGTGAAGAAGACGGCGTGGACCAGTCCGACCTCGACAGTTCGAAGCTCTACACGCAGCCCGCGGACGTGCTCGCGGCCTACGACAAGCTGTCGCCCATCGGCTCCTTCACCGTCGCCGCCTCGTTCGGAAACACCCACGGGGTCTACGCCCCGGGCAACGTGAAGCTCACGCCGTTGATCTTGAAAAACAGCCAGGAGCACATTCGCATAAAGCGCGAAACCGAGGAAAAACCGGTGCATTTCGTCTTTCACGGTGGCTCGGGCTCGACGCCCGCCGAGATCCGCGAGGCCGTTTCTTATGGCGTGGTGAAGATGAACATCGACACCGACACCCAGTGGGCCTTCCTCGCTCCCATCAAGAAGTACATGGACGAGAAAGATGCCTATCTGAAGTCGCAGCTCGGCAATCCCGAGGGTGCCGACAAGCCGAACAAGAAACACATCGATCCGCGCGCCTGGCTGCATGCCGGCGAAAAAGGCATCGTCGCCCGGCTCGTGAAGGCGTTCGACGACCTTGGAGCGTTGGGTAAATTCGGCGGCTGAGCCGCGCGTCTCAAACCCGCTGCGGAGGGTTCCATTGGCAGAGCCGCCGAAGGTGTGCTTGAACTGCCCCATGCCAACCCTTGCCATTGGAATGACCCTTCCCGAAGCACGCCTGAGCGTGATGACCGAAAACGGACCAGGCCTCGTGGAGTTGACGGCCAAGCTCGCGGGTCGCAAGACCGTGCTCTTCGGGCTTCCCGGTGCTTTTTCGGGAACGTGTTCGACCATCCACCTTCCAAGCTTCATTCGCACCATCGAGGCCTTCAAGGCCAAGGGCGTCGCGGAAGTGTTCTGCATCGCCGTCAACGATCCCTTCGTGCTGAAAGCCTGGGGCGACGCAACCGGTGCCACGAAGGCCGGCATCACGCTCTTGGGCGATGCCGACGGTTCGTTCACGAAGGCCATCGGGATGGACTTCAGCGTGGCCGCTATCGGGCTCTTCGGACGCTCCAGCCGCTATGCGTTGGTCCTCGAAAATGGCGTGGTCACTCATGCGAGCATCGACGCGCCCAACGTCTGCAATCTCTCGACGGGCGAGGCACTGCTAGAGACTCTCTAGTGCGGCATTACCCAGTTCTTCGGCAAGGTTCCGGCGCTCATCGGGAAGCGACCATCGATAGGGAACCACCGAGCAAAACAGCGGCTGGCGGACAACGACACGGGGCGCTGGATGACGCCCTTTTCCGCACGCTCAGCGGGTGGGCAATTCAGTGAAACGGACTCGCCCGAGCGAGTTCCTGTCGTGGGTGCCTTTTCTGATTGGGCCTTGGTAGCGTGTCAGCATGCTCGTTCTCGGAATGGACCAACTCCAAAGCCTGGTGGGTCAGACCATCGGCCCCACCGCTTGGCGTGAAGTCACGCAGGTGGACGTGAATCTTTTTGCGACTCTATCCGGCGATCGACAGTGGATCCACGTGGACGTCGAACGAGCGCGTCGGGACAGTCCCTACGGTACGACCATCGCCCACGGCAACCTCACGCTCTCGCTCATCGATGGGTTTCGCGACGAGCTCATGACGCTCGAAGGGGTCCTCGTGGGCGTCAACTACGGGTGGAACCGGGTGCGCTTTCCGACGCCCGTCCCCACCGGCTCACGCTTGCGTGCGACCGCCGAGTTGGTCGCGGTGGACGCTGTTGGAGCCGGGTGGTGGCAAGTGGTTCAGAAGTTTACCATCGAAGTCGAGAGCCACCCGAAGCCTGCCTGTGTGGCCGAGAGCATCGTTAGGATTTTGGCACCGAGTGCCCTGTGATTGCGAGAGCAACCGGGCCACGGGCGGTGATTTGGGAGGCGTCAGAGCGGAGCGACGAACCCGTTGTTCTTATACGTGTTCTTGCTGAGCGTAATGACGTGCGTCAACACGATAGCGTTGTCGCGGTCTCCCGAGGACAACGCGCCGTTGCCATCGAACACGGGTGGATAGCCGCCGGGCCCCGCGAGCGTACGGTAAATGGACACGCCTTCGATGCTCGAATTCTGTAGAATATTGGCCGGCTGAAGACCGAGCGGATCATGGTCGATGTGGGCCACGGAAAAAACGCTCCCGCAGTTCGAGATCGTGAGGTCATCGTAGAGATTGGCGTAAGACCGTGCACCGCGCTGGTTGTAGCCATGATAGGCGACAGCGGCGCCTGAAAGACCCTTGAGCGTCAGGCGATGAAACTGATTGTGATGCCCACCGAGCTTCACCACTGTGTCGACTTTGGCATCCGAGACGCAGAGGTTTTCGTCTTCATCCTCGGTCGTATCCATGAAGACAAGCCCCGCGTTCGCGTTCACGAATGTGCTGTCCTCGACAACGTTCTCGGAGGCGCCGTCGCGGGCCACAAAACCCAATCCGACGCCCTCCCCGTCGAATTCATTCCACTCAAACCGGTTGTTTTTTACGCCGCGATGGCGCGCATAGTAGGCCTCCCCGGCGATGTGTCGGACCTTGTTGTGCCGAATCACGGTGTCGGAGGCGCAGCCCTTCAACCCGATGCCGTGACCGACGTGATCGAGGTTGCCGACGCGCCGGACGGACGAGTCCTCAACGAGATTTCGATCGCCGTTCGTCATGATGTAATAATCCATCGCGCTATTCAGCCCGGTCGAGTTGTCGTCGGCTTCCACTACGACGCCGCGTATCACATCGCAGGTTCCCTCGACGATGATGCCCTCGGCGGCGGCGTTCACGACAAGCGAATCCTGGACTCGCACCTGGGTCGACGCATATGCCGTGATGCCCTTGCCCGAATAGCTGGCGTTGACGTCACCCACATCGCGAACGACGATGTGATCGAGGGCCACGTTCGCGGCACCATGCGCGTTGATCCCGCGGGAATAACCGGTGATTTGAACATTTCGAATTTCGACGTGTTTGCGGTAATCAAGCTGGATCCCGGTATCGATCGCACGGTTGGGACCCTTCAAGAGCGGCATCGCCTGCGGGTCGAGCGCAGAGGCGTGATCGAGGCCGACGAACGACGGCTCATCAAAGGGAACCTTCTGGTAGCCACGCACACGAATCGGCGCCTTGGGGGTCCCGTCGGTGGTCAACACAAACTTGTCGTTCTCGTAAAGGCCCGCTCGCACGAAAATCAGGTCCCCCGCCTTGGCTTCAGCAGCCGCGTGCGCGAAGGTCCGCCAAGCGAGGGCCTCCGTCTGCCCCGTGTTCGCGTCAGCCCCCGCCGTCGTCACAAAGCGGATCCGTGTGGGCAACTCCACGTCCGGCGAGAGGCCCGCTGGCTCGCAACCCGGCAGGGGCTGCGGCAAGACGCTCCAGTCGTAAAGCGCCGGGGTCGCATCCACCTTACCCAATGAAAAAACAGCGCGGACCGCCAACTGGTGAGCCCCGCTCGGGAGTCCCGTAAGAGCGAGCGGCGAGGTGCACGCAGCGTAAGGGGAAGCGTCGAGACTGCACTCGAACGTCTCCGCACAAGGCCCTTGAAACGCGAACATCGCCACGCTCGCGGCGGTCGGCGAGATGGGTCCGCCCAAGAGTTCGGTATCACCACCGAAGCACGTCACCGGCGCCCCACCGCTGCCCCCAACGCCACTCGAAGTTGCGTCGCTTTCGGAACCACTTGTCGTGACGCTGTCCGTCGGCACGGAGCCGGTCGAATCCGAGGGCGTAAGTGGGACCGGGCCACTCGTACCTGACGGCACAGTGAACCCACCATCGCAGCCCCCGAAAACCGTGAACGCGAAAACGGAGAGAACGGCTCCGAGCGAAGTTTTTTTAAAGTATTTCACAGCGTTTCAAGCTCGCGGCTCGCGGAAAGCTCGGCGCGGCCGATGCAAGCGTTCTCAGCATACGATCGAGTCAGGGCGCTTCGGTTTTTTTTTCGTTCCAACCAGGTCGATCGAGCGGGGTAAGCTCGGCGCCGTGAGCCCCTCGACGGAAACAGCCCTGTCGCCCCCTTCATCCCGGCGGGCTCTCGCCCTCGCGGTCCTCGTCGCGGCCCTTGGTTACTTCGTGGACATGTACGATCTCGTGCTGTTTTCGATCCTTCGCGTTCCTAGTCTCCGCGGCCTCGGAGTGGCGGAGACGGAGCTCACCCAGGTCGGTGGCACGCTCCTGAATGTGCAGCTCGCGGGAATGATCCTCGGCGGGCTTTTCTTTGGGGTGCTCGGCGACAAGCGCGGACGGCTCAACGTGCTCTTTGGGTCGATTCTGCTCTACTCATTCGCAAACTTTGCGAACGCTTTCGTGACCAGCGTGCCGGCCTATGCGGGACTGCGCTTCTGCGCCGGCTTCGGTCTGGCAGGCGAACTCGGCGCGGGCATTACCCTCGTCAGCGAACTCATGGACAAGGAACGGCGCGGGCTCGCGACCACCATCGTAGCCGCGGTCGGTCTCACCGGAGCCATCGCCGCGGGCATTCTCGCCGGAGCCCTGCAGACGCGCTTCGGAGCCGCAGGCTGGCGCTACGCTTACGGGATAGGCGGGGTGCTCGGCTTGGCGCTGCTCGGGCTGCGAGTCGGCGTTTTCGAGAGCAGCCTTTTTGACCGAACGCAGGCTAGCT
>CANMZR010000060.1 GCA_947502375.1 Polyangiaceae bacterium | reverse complement strand
TGGATGTCCCGCCACGGCGTGAGCGTGCCGGAGTTTGCGTGCGTCGTCAGGACGTCGCTGGCCGGACGGTTACGCTGCAACTATCCTGACGCAGGGGGCGAGGGCCCCCCATTCTCCGTCTCCGAAAGCGAGCTCCGCGAACACTTCGCCGGGCTCTCGGTGGAGCTTGTGGGCGAATCCAAGGCCGAAGCAGCCAGCCTCCAACTGCTCGATGCTCGCCAGAAATGCTTCCACGTGAGGTTTTGAAAGCTGCGGACCTACCGCTCCCACAACTTGGCAGTTCCAACGCCCCGGTGGCACTCATCGTCAGTCAGTGAACGAGTTTTTGTGAGAGATTTGTCTCGTTATGCACCGGCCGCTTCGATTGGGCCTTCCTCAGCCGCAGGGTGTACTTCCACGACGTTCTCGCCTGTCCCTGCGGTGCAGGACGTCGAGTCGTCGCCGACGTCAACGAACTCGACGCGCTCAGCGAAGAGCAGTCAGTGTTCGCCGTTTGTTTCGATGCGGCCGCGGAGGGCGGCTGGGCCGCGGCGTGGAACGCGAGCCTGTCCCTTGTCAGTGGTGTGCTCATCAGCAACATGAAGTGCGACGCGACCCACCCGACGGGAAATCGCATCGCGCGTCGAGTGCAGTACGTCGCGCTCACGGAAGTGGGGAACGACGCGTTCGAGACCTTGCCGACGCAGAATTGGTCCCATTCGCAGAAGAGCGATGCGAGCTCGTCGGGTGGTGGCAGCTCGGCTCGTGGTGCTACTTCAGCTCGGTCGCCAGCGCGCGCTCGAGCGATGTCGCCATACCGTCCGACAGCCCGCGGAGCTCGACCACCGCCGTCAGCAGCGCGCGCAGCGGCGCCAGTCGGACCCCCGAGGCGTCGTCGAGGTTGACGAGGACGGTCCGACCGGCAAGGAAGCCCTGCGCGCTCACTACCGCTACACCGACCGCGCCATTGTCCCGAAGACGATGGCCTCGGTGAGCGCCCTCCGCCTCGGCTTGCTCCACGGTAACTACCAGGCGCAGGCCGAGCGCGTGCTCGTCGAGTGCACGAAGAATAGCTCCGACGAGCGCGAGATGGTGAACGACGTCTGGTACGTGTTCAACCCATCGCTCGTGTCCTGCAAGAAGGCGATGGCGAGCGAGCAGAGCGCCATTGACGCCGCACGCGAGGACGCGACGGCAAAGCCCGACGAGGTCGTCGCAGCGGAGCTCGAGCGCCTCTACGTTCCGATGACCGCGAGCCTCGCCCCCACCCCCGAGAGCGGCAAACTCGCCTACCCCGAGTACGATCGGCTCTGGACCGGGGGCATTCAGCCCGGAGTGCTGACCGCGACGATCGTCACCGGGATGATCGACCACGTGAAGCCAGGCGAGGTGCACCACGAGGCCGACGACCTCGGCTACTGGGAGACGATGGCGACCATGGACGAGCTCTTCTATGCGCGCCCGAAGCTATCGGTCGTCTCCGTCGATCCGCCGACCGATCTGTCGACGTTCAAGGTCGGCTCGAAGACCGTGAGCGGCCTCGGCTTCAAGGACTTCGTCGAGTGGAACGTCTACGAGACCGGCTTCCCGACCGGGCTGACCGGCCTCGAGAAGAAGGACCTCGAGCGCCAGGCGGCCAAGCGCCTCCGCGATCGCTGGATCACGTTCGAGGAGAAGGTCACCGTGCGGATCGGCAAGGCCGCGCCGCGCCCCACGACCATCCGGGTGCAGCTCTACTTCGGAGCAGACGAAGCGGTGACCCCGTACCGTCGCGCGATCAAGACGAGCGACGTCCTCCTCTACAACGGGCACTCGTACGTCGGCGAGGGGCCGCTCGATCCAGCGAACTTCTCGAAGAAGGACTTCCCGCAGAGCTACCAGCTCTTCTTCATCGATAGCTGCATCTCGTACAACTATTACAACTCGGATTACTACGCGTTCAAGACGAACGGCTCGCGCGACCTCGACATGATCACGAACGGCGTCGAGAGCGAGGCCGACGGTTCGGGGGCCGCGCAGGGTCGCTTCCTCGCCAAGATCCTCAGCGGGAAGACCACGAGCTACCGCGATCTCTTGAAGACCGCGAGCACCACCGGGACCGACTACGCGTGGGGCAAGGACGCGCTCCGCGTCGTCGAGGGCGAGACCGACAACCGCTACTCGCCGAAGACGACGCCGATCCAGATCACGAGCCCCTGAGCGACGACGTCGTTGTAGGTGCCCTTGTCGACGGCCACCGCCGTGAGCTTCAAGGTCTTGACCACCTTGCCGACCTTCACCCGCTTGCGACGGCCCTTGTCGGTGAAGCGGTTGGACTCGACGGTCTCTTCACCATCGTCTCAGGTGAGCTTCATCGTGCGGAAGGTGTTGTTCTTGTCCCAGGCATCGAACAAGCGATTCCACCGCTTCGTGAACCAGCCTGCGCTCACGTCGAGGTACTCGACGAACGTACCCTCGGCGAGCGTCGCCTCGAGCCACTCGCCGGTCCCGTCGCCGGGCGAGTCCTCAGTCCACGAGGTCGTCGGCCAGCCGTCGAACGCGCCTGCGAGGCGTCAATCGAGCACTTCGCCGGGCTCTCGGTGGAGTTGGTGGGCGAATCCAAGGCCGCATGACCGCGTCGCGGTCGAGCGAGGTCCCTCCGCCATTGTTCACGCGTTCTGTTACCGTATCGCTCATGCTTCGCCCGGTGCGCCTTCCTGTCGTGTTCGGTCTCGCAGTGGCGTTCGTCGCGTGTTCCGATGACGCTCCTCCGGCAAGCGAAACAGGCGCATCGAGTTCGAGCGGTGGACAGGCTGGGCATGGCGGCATGGCAGCCTCGACGGGCGGCGGCTCGTGGAGCTCAGGCATGGGGGCTTCTGGCGGAAACGGCACAGGCGGCGCGGGCGGCGCACCGTGCGCAACCGAGTGCGGACCGAACTCCCACTGTGCCGAAGCCTCGTGCGTCTGCGACGATGGCTTCACGTCGGACGGCGACGAATGCATCGACGTGAACGAGTGCGCCGGAATGCCCGGCAGTTGCCATCCGTCCTCTCTTTGCATCGATCAAGACGGCAGCTTCACTTGCGCTTGCCCGCCAGGCACTGAAGGGGATCCCTCGGCAGGCGGCGCGGGCTGCGAAGCGCGGTACACTCAAATCGTCGCGGGACAGCTTCACACCTGCGCGCTCCGCAAGGATGGCGCGACGCTGTGTTCTGGCTTCGGCGGCAACGGTCGCCTCGGCGACGGCGCCTTCACAAACCGCAACGCTCCCGTGCAAGCAGGCGCGGCATCCAACTGGAAGCGTCTCGCATCGAACGACGCCTTCACCTGTGGGCTCAAGACCTCGGGGACCCTCTGGTGCTGGGGCGTCAATACCTCAGGTCAGCTTGGCACCGGCAACACCGAGCAGCAGGCATTGCCTGCGTACCTCTCGCTCGATACCACGTGGAACGACGTCGCGACCGGTACGAACCACACCTGCGCGGTACGCAGTGACGGCGTGCTGCAGTGTTGGGGCCGAAACACCTCAGGGCAGCTTGGCATTGGCAGCACGGCGAGTCCGCAGCTCACGCCGCAATCGGTCAACGTCCTCTCGTCCCCCGCGCCCGAGACCGACTGGACTCACGTCACCGCTGCACGCGACACGACCTGCGCGCAGAAGGCGGATGGTCGCCTTTACTGCTGGGGGTCGAACGTGAACGACGAAACCTCAAAGGCCGGCGCGAGCAGCGTCTTGGCGCCACACCTGGTAGAGACGGCGCCGGGCGTGGCGGACAAAGACTGGACCGAGTTCGTCACCGGCCAGACGAGCTGCGGGCTCAAGGCCTCGGGCAGCCTATTTTGCTGGGGACGCAACTCGGAGGGGCAACTTGGAGATGGCACCACGACGAGATCCGCGATCCCAAAGCTGGTCAAGCCCGGCACGACGTTCGTGCGCGTGCGGACAGGGCTCGCACACGTCTGCGCCATCGCGACCTCCGGCCAGCTCTTTTGCTGGGGGCGCAACCATGCGACGCAAGTGAAGGCAGGCGAGAACGGACGGCACACGGCTCCGCTGCTCGTCGATGCGAGCACCGACTGGAGCGACCTCGCCCTCGGGACGTCACACTCGTGCGGTCTGAAAAGCGATGGCCGTGTGCTCTGCTGGGGGACCAACGGCTACGGCGCCACCGCTCAGAGTACGTTCGGTTACGCGATCACACCGACACCCGTCGGTGCGAGCAAGGACTGGAGCGAGGTGTGGGCCTTCGGCGAGAGCACCTGCGCGAGCAAGCTCGACGGCTCGGTGATGTGCTGGGGAGGCCAGGAGCTTGGCTCATTCGGCCTCGGCACGACGGCGAGCCTCGCGATGCCGACCCCACTCGCGAAGTCGATGACGAAGGTCGCGCCTGGACGCTTCCATGCGTGCGGACTGACTCCGGCCGGCGGCATCGAATGCTCGGGCAACGGCGGAAGCGGCAACCTCGGACTCGGCACGACGTCGAACGCGACGACCTTCGGTCCCATCAACTCCGCGGGCAAGCCCTGGGCCGGACTCGTATGGACGAACGTCGCAAGCGGAGAGAGCGCGAGTTGCGCCCTCTCGTCGACCGGAGCGCTCTACTGCTGGGGGTCGAACTGCTACGGCCAAGTCGACGCGACAACGACGACGAGCACGCTTTCGAATCTCGCGCTTGTCGCCCCCGCGCTCGGGAACGGATGGACGAATCTCGCTGTCGGACAGAACCACCACTGCGGCACGCGCGCCGATGGCAGCCTGCGCTGCTGGGGGCGCAACCGCGACGGTCAGATCGGTAATGGAAAGGCCGAGGAGTCGAGCTGCACGATCAAGACCGGTCCGTTCGATCACGGCACAGGCTGGTCGACGTCGATCGCCGCGGGCGTGAGCCACACCTGCGCGGTGAAGGCCGATGGCACCCTCTGGTGCTGGGGAGACAACGCCAACGGCCAGCTCGGCGACGACACGACGGCGGCGAAGACGGTACCCGTCGCGGTCGGTACCGCCAAAGATTGGTCGCGAATCGCTGCGGGAAACGCCACGACATGTGGTCTTCGCACGAGCGGCGCGCTCTACTGTTGGGGCGCGAATAGCCAGGGTCAGCTCGGAGTCGGAGACCTCGGTCAGCGTAAACTTCCGACGCTGACAGGCAAGGCGAACTGGATGCGTGTTGCGGTCGGGTTTTCTCACGCCTGCGGCGTCCAGACCGATGGCTCGCTGTGGTGCTGGGGCTCCAGCGAGTTCGGACAGGCCGCGCTCGCGTCGTCGTGGCCGAGCGCTCCGGCGCCACTCGCGGAGGCACCATGAGGCCGTCGGTGCGGAGTTCCGTGGCCGGTCTAGCCGGCCTCGCGCTCTTGGGGGCATGCTCCGGCATCGACGAGCCTTCCGGCGCGCCGACGAGCGCGGCCACGACGTCATCCTCGAGTGGCGGCAGCGGCGGCACGGGCGGCAGCGGTGGCAAGAGCGGCAGCGGCGGTTTCTCGACGAGCGGCGGCGGCCTGGACGAATGCGCGGAAGGCCTCGCGAGCTGCGCCCCACACGCGTCATGCATCGATACACCAGGATTTTACAAGTGCGCCTGCGATGCCGGATACGAAGGCGACGGCAAGCTCGTGTGTGAGGACGTCGACGAGTGCCAAATCCTTCAACACGACTGCGCGGCGGGTGCGACCTGCACCAACACCGAGGGAAGCTTCACCTGCGCCTGTCCAAACGGGCTCGTCGGCGACGGCAAGACCTGTGCACCCACCTACCTGGCCGTCGCGACCGGCTATTTCCACGCCTGTGCGCTGCGCAGTGACAAGACGCTCTGGTGCTGGGGTCTCAACACCTCGGGCCAGAGTGGAACGGGACTCACCGATGCGTGGTTTACACGGCCCGCATCCCCAAGCGGTGCGAGCGACTGGGTCGATGTCGGCCTCGGTGAGACGTACTCATGCGCGCTCACTTCCAGCGGTCAGATTTTCTGCTGGGGGTCGAATACCTTTAGCGTGTTCGGTGACGGAACGACGACCTCAAAATCCTCCCCGAGCCTGGGTGGCGGCGGCGCGAGCGACTGGGCATCGTTCGAAGCGGGGCGCCTGCACGTCTGCGCGATCAAGACGAACGGCAAGGGTTACTGTTGGGGTCGCAACACGAGCAGCCAACTCGGTGACGGTACGAAGGACAACAACGCCGACGGCAACGCCGACAACGAACTGTCGCCCGTTGAGATCGCGGGGGGACGTACCTGGCTCGCGCTCTCGGGAGGCAACGAGCACAGCTGCGGTGTTACGACGAACCACGAGATCTTTTGCTGGGGTTTGAACAGCTCCTACCAGCTCGGCGACGGCACCACGACTGAGCGTCAAGCCCCGGTGCAGGTTGGCTTGGCCAACGACTGGGCGAGCGTCGAGGCCGGTGCGGCGACGACCTGTGCGGTGAAGATGAACGGCGAGCGCTGGTGCTGGGGCACCAACTCCAGCGGGCAAGCCGGTGACGGCACGACGACAACCGCAACGATGCCAAAGCGCGTCGACCAAGACGCAGACTGGCTGCGCGTTTCCGAGAGTCCGGACGCCTTCGGCTGCGGTACGCGAACCGACGGGCGCATCTTCTGTTGGGGCGATGGTTCGGTCGGCCAGACCGCGCAGCCCACACAGTTGGCGATCTCGACAACGCCGCTACAGGTTGGCATCGACGCGGGCTGGAAGGACCTTGCGGTCGGCTCGCGTTTTGCCTGCGGAATCAAGGCGTCCGGCGAGCTCGCGTGCTGGGGCTCGACGAGCCGAGCTTCGACCGGTGCCGGCTTTGCGTCCGACCGACTCGAGCCCGCATTCGTCGGCACAGACTCCGACTGGACCCAGGTCGCCGCGCACGTCGAGTTCGCCTGTGGCCTAAGGAACACGAAGCTATTTTGCTGGGGACGGCACGTCGGAGCCAACCTCGGCGATGGCGGCATCGGCTCAAGCGTACTTCCCGTAGCGGTCGATCCGGCCACCGATTACGCCGCCGTCACCGTCGGGCGGCAATTCGGCTGCGCGCTCACCGTCGACGGGGCGGTGCGCTGTTGGGGAAGCGACGCGACGGGCCAACAGGGCAACGGAATGGCCCTCGACACCCAGGCAACCCCAAAGCCGATCGCCGCCACGCCTTCCAACTCCTCGGCGTGGACGCAGCTCGCCGCCGGGGAGAACGCCGTGTGCGGTGTACGCGCCGACAATACCCTCTGGTGCTGGGGAAGCGACAGCACAGGGCAACTTGGAAACGGGGCGACGACCGGCAACCAACACACGCCCGTCCAGGTTGCCCCCGCCGAGAAAGCCGACTGGCTCTCGGTATCGACGGCCGGAGATGCGGTATGTGCACGGCGCGGCTCGGGAACGCTTGCATGCTGGGGGCGCGGCGGTGACGGACAGCTCGGGCTCGGTACGACAACGAACGCAAACTCGCCCCAGGCCGTTGGCGTGGCCTCGTACGGGCTCGTCGCAACTGGACGAAACCACTCCTGCGCAGTGCGAACTGATGGCTCGTTGTGGTGTTGGGGCCGCAACAACTCGGGTGAAATCGGACTTGGGAACACCGTGGGATTGGCGCTCGTACCAACGGAGTCTGGCGCTTCGAACGACTGGGACTCGCTTCACCTTGGCCCTGGGTTTTTCGGTTGCGCGCGCAAAAAAACTGGCTCGCTCCACTGCGTCGGCTTCAACGGCTCCGGGCAACTCGGCCTGAGCACGATAACGAACGCGAGCAAGTGGTCGCCCCTCCTGGTGCCCTGGACCTGGAAGACGGCGGTCGCCGGCAACGACATGGCGTGCGCCATCCGCGACGACGGACGACTCATGTGCTGGGGCTCCTCGGTCAACGCGCAGCTTGGCCACGGCGTGCCGTTCCTCACGCAGCCAAGCACCGTGCTTCCACCGCTCTGACGTTTCACGGCCAAGACCAAGAGGCCGCAGCCTTGCAAAGAAGGCTACTTCAGCATCGCCTTGATGACCTGCGGATCCTGGTTCGAGATGTGGTCGTAGCAGAGCCCCGCAGCCTCGAGCAGCGTCGCGTGGATATCCGATGGGCGGATCTTCTCGCCCATCGCATCGTCCGGCGCACCCGTTGCGAGGTTCGTCCGCCGGGCATCGTAGTTGGTGTCGCGCGTCCCGCCGATCGCCTGGTTGCCCTTGATGCCGTGCCCCGCGACCAGACAGCTCGATGCGAGGTGATGGTCTCGCCCGCCCTGTGCATTGAGCACGGGAGTCCGCGCAAAATCCGAGAAACAGAGGAGGGTCGTACGGTCCCAGAAGCTCTTGCCGTTCGCATCCTCGGTCGATTTGAGGAGCGAAATTAGATCGGCCACCGCGTCGAATCCCTCACGCTGACGTTGCGGATGGTTCGACTGCCAGTCATCGTCGAAGTGTGCGTCCGTCAGATTGATCAGACGCATCATGACGACTTGACTGATGCGGGTCGTGAGCGCCTGAGCGGCGAGCGCAGCCTGCCCCTTCGCGGTACCCGACAGCGTCGACGAGGGGCTCCCCTTGTTCACACCGAAGGCATCGTAGAGCCTATCGAGCGCGCTTCCGATGGGTGGGTTGGCCTTGAAGTCGAAGTTCTTCCAAACGCCACCCGCGGTGAGCGACTGCGCCGTCGCCCATGCGGCGCGGTGGGCCGTGACGTGAGAGTTGCGGTCGAACGCCTCGTGGAGCGGAAGGCTCGCTTGGTGAAACTTCGCACCCGCCTTCACCACCTCGGGGTCGAGCGAGAGCGAAGTCTGAAGCGGACGCAGCACTTGCAGCATTTCGGCGTACCCGGGAACGCTGAGTCCGCTGGCGAGCGGGCTAAACGTATCGTTGTAAGTCTCGACTCCACCGGACACGAGGCTCGGGATCTGGAACTGATCGAGCTGTCCCGAGAGCGCTGCCCAGGCCGTCTCCAGCGAGCTACCCGATGCGGCGAGCCCGCGCGGAAATTTGCCCGTGAGAAAATAGCGACGCCCGACCTCGTGGGTCAGCGTGCCCATGTCGATGCCGCGCAGGACGCAGAGGTCATCCTTATGCTTCTCGACGAGCCTCTTGCTCATCGCCGGGCCAAAAGTGACGTTGGAGCCGGGCGGCTGGTAGAGGCCCGTGCCGCCGGTCTCGGCGAAGAGCGCAAGCGTCTGCGGATCGGTGATGCTGTCGTAAGCCGTCTCGATGCCCGCGGAAGGGTCGTCGAAGTCGACGTGATTGCGTGGATCGAGCGACAGCAACGTGTCCCAACCGCCCGAAAACTCGCAGACGACGAGCAGCGGAGCATCGTCGGGCGGAAGACACTCGCCGTCCTTGGCGCTCGCGGCTGGCAAGCCTAAAAAACCATCGAGCAGAACAGCGCCGCCGGCGAGGCCGAGGGTGGCCGTGAGCGCGCGTCGGGAGAGAGTTCGTTGGGTCGTCATGGCATCTCGAATTCTCGCGCTCGGCGTCAGTCGTTGTGGAAGAGCGGCGACTCGTAGAGCGTCACGCATACCCCGCGCCAGCCCTCCGTCGTGGGGGGAAGCTCGGCCCCCGCCTGGACGGCCGTATCGCGACCGACGTGAAGCACCTCTCGGAGAGGCGCAATCATCGGGTCGTCGGCCGCAACACGCAGACCAAGGAAACGCAGCACGAGGTAGCGGAGGTTCTCGGTCGCCTGAGCCTCGGAGGCGGTACCGTCGGCGTCCGTTTTCGGAAACAAAGTTCTCGAAGCGGCGTCGGTGCGGAGCAGGTCGTTCTTCGCCATCTGCATGCAAAGCGAACGCGCCGCATCCCCGACGAACTTGAGGTAGAGCGCGGTCGACACACCCGTCTCGTCCGTGGTGGAACGGTAGTCGGGCCTACCAAGCGACTTACCAAACGCCGCGTCGCTGAACCCGTTTACGCCGTTCACCTTCCACTCGAGCGGCTTGCCGTTGACGTCGGCTCCGGCAACCCGCGTCATCGCAGCCTGGAGCGAGTCGATGGGCAGACGACGTACCGCGCGACCGAGCGGTGGACGTTTTCCTCCTCCGAGGTCGCCGGGTCCCTTGCCAGGGGTCGACTCGGCAAGTACCGGTGGCTCGGGCTCGGTCCTCGTAGTCGGCGTCGCTTCACCCGGCGCAGGACTCGCCTGGCTGCACGCAGCAAGCCCGATAAAAATCGGAAAGAGGAAAGCGCGCCTCAAGGTAGCCTCCGATACGCTGGCAACTTCACGAGCGCCGTGATGGCCTGCCTCAAGTCGTCGTGCTTCGCGAAGTCGGCGGCCAAAGCGTCAAGGGTTGCGCCCTCGTAGTCGGGCGAGGTGACATCGAGATTAGGCAAACGCTTCATGAAAAACTCGAAGAGGTGCCCGACCGCGACGCGATGGAAGAGACCGCTCGCGATGTCAGCCTCGGCAAGACCCCGTGGTCCCGCTTCGAAATTAGGCTCGACGAGCGGGTGCTGCGCGTCCGCGTACTGAAGGGCCTTCAGCTTCCAGTAACGAATGTCGGGATCCTCGAGCGCGGGCACGACCGAATAAAAACGATCACAGAAGCTCGAGACCGAAGGCAGGAGCCCGTTGAGGCACGCCGTGCGCGTGAGGTAGCTCTCGGGATAACTCGTGAGCACCATCGAGCCCGCCTCGGAGAACTTGCCGAAGTGGGCCGCGAGCGGCTCGAGCGTGGTGTGGCAACCGCGGCAAACACAACGCTGGGTAAGGTCGTCACCGACCTCGAAGCAACCCGTGTCCTTCGCGCTCGGTGGCTCGAAGTACTGGCCGCGAAAAGCGATTCGGTAAGCGTTCGCACGACCTCGCTGCGTCTGGAACCGGAGCAGGTACGCGGGCAGCGTAAGAACGCCCGAATGCGGCTCGAGGCGGTCGTAGGCGACCCAACCCTTCGCCGCGTGGTCCCCTAGCAACGGAACCGGACCGTCCGCCGGTTGCAGACCCGTCTGAACGCTCGAGTGCGGCAGGACGTGAGCGACGTAGTGCAGGTAATGGGAGAGTGGCCCATCGACGTATGCGCGCGGCGTCGTCACGAGCTTCGAGTAGGGCTCGCCGCCGCCGGTGTGATCGTCGACGCTACGAAGGACCTGCTCGCGCATGCTCGATACGACGGTCGTCACCACCGCCGAGGTGTTGCAATAGGCGAGCTCGGGGCCACAGCCGCAGTGCTCCGAGCGGATGGTCCCCGAGAGCGAGTCGCAGGGCCACGTTCCCGCGTCGATACCGCTCGGCACAACGAAGGACGACGTCGTCTGCGCGTCGAACGCGCACACCTTGATCGTCACCGAAGGGTCGGACTCCCAGTAAGGATGCACCTCGACGTAACCCTCCCGACGCACGGGCTTGCCCGCGACGAGCCCGAAGTCCTCGGTACGCGGCGAGCCGTCGGGCTCGTAACCGATCGTGCTTTGAGGCTTGGCCTGACATTCCGCCGAACCGTCGCCTCCGCGATAAAGCGCGCGGCGCCCCTGCGCGCGCCAAAGTGGAGTGGGGCCACTGGACGCGCTCAGCGTCACACGGACGTTGGTCAGAGACACGGTCGGGTTCGTCCAGAGGAGGGCCTCGTGATAGCGGCGCATCTGGAGGCGGAACTCGTCACTCGCGAGGTACGCCTCGAGCAGCGTGGCAGGGATGTCGCTCGCACCATCGACCGCATCGTAATCGGTCATCTCGGGCACGTTCCCGCGAAGGTCGAGGGACAACTGACGCACAAAGCGCTCAATGGGAAGCGAGCCTTTCGCGGACTCAGGCGGCGCAGCTTGCACCGAAGCTCCCACAACGAGCGCGGCGGCAACGACAAGGGACGACGTGAGTAGCAAACGCATCCTAGGCTCCTCTCGACTCGTCTTCCTCTCGGAGGGACCAGAGCCACGACCTGTCTAAGTTAACCCTAGGTTGCAGGATTGCGTCAATCGCAACCGAGCCCCGCGGTTCGAACGCGGCGGGTCACCGGAGACGCGTAGCGTGAGGCGCACCGTCGGCGCTACAGTTCGGGAACGTGACCATGCACTCCCCCGACTCCTCCCAGGTAGTACCTCCTTTGCCTGCTCGAGGCACGCGGCCGTGGACGCGTCTTACGGCGGCGCTCGCACTTGCCGCCGCGGCATGCGGAGGCAACGAACCGCAGACCGCCACCTCGTCGGGGGGCTCAGGCGGCAGTGGAGGCAGCGCGCCTTCCACCATTGGAGTCGTGCACGGAGCGCCGACCCCGTTCGCGGGAGAACTTTCGCGGACGAGCCACGCGTTCGATGGGTACGCGCGCGCCGCCGGGTCGCGAGGCGGGCTCACCGTCGTCGGGACGACGCTCGACGCCCAGGCCACGATGCCCAACGGACTCGTGGTGCTCCCGCTCCTCGGTGACGACCCCGCGTTGCCCGCGACCACCGGCGAAGTGCGCGCGCTCGCGCCCTATCGCGACGGCCTGCTCGTGGCGGCGGAAAACGCCCTCCTCTTTGCGAAAGGCGACGCGCTGTTTCTCTCGGCGGGTCACGCCGAGTTGCACCCGCTCGGCATCCGTGGGCTCACAAGTCGCATCGCGGACGAAGACAACGACGGCGAACCAGAAACCTTCCTCGTGCTGCTCACCGACGCTGGTCTCCACGAACTGACTCGCGACGAGCTACGCCTCTGGACGATCCCCGGCGAGGGGGCTCTTCCCTCCGCGGCGCTGGCGCAGCGCGATCGACTCCACGTCGCATACGGTCCTCGACTTCTCGAGATCGAACGTGAGAGCCTCGAGGTTACGACGGTCGCGGACGAACTAGGCGCAGTCCACGCCATGACCTGCTCGAGTCTCGCATGTACGCCTGGCTCGATTGTGTACGTCGCGACGGAACAAGGACTCATCGAGCGCGGTGTAGACGGACACCCTCTGCGTTTCACGCTCGCGGCGGAAGGCTCGCCACCGACACCGGTGCTCGCGCTCGCGGCGGACACGGCGAAATTACGAGCGTACGCACTGACGGGCGGTACCGATGCTCCAAAACTACTGCGCCTCGTAGTGGGGAGCATGCCGGTCGAGCTCGCCACGCTCGACACCGCCGAACTGCCACTCGCGCTAGCGGTCGACAAGACCGGCGACGTGTGGACCTTCGCGGGCGGCAAAGCCACCCGGTTTGGGACGGGAACGCCTGTCGGGTTCGTCAACGACGTCGCGCCGATCCTCGCGGCCTATTGCTCTTCTTGCCATGGGAAGGGGACGAACGGCGCGCCCAAGATCGATCTCGCGAACTACGATGCCGTCACCAGCCTCGGCGACAATCTTCTCGAGCGCATGAAGGACGGTTCGATGCCGCCCCCCGGCTCGCCGCCGGTACCAAAAGAGCAGCTCCAGCTGTTCGCAGACTGGCTCGCGACGAAGGCTCCCTAGTCGACTCCGCCGCCGGTGCGTTGCGCACACGGAAACCTTCCGCTCCGAAAAGTTCACTCCTCGTCAGCGAAGCTAGCAAGCTCGAGTACTCGCTTCGAGTGCCGCGGTGGTTGACATACGCCGCCGTATCTAGTTACATACGGAGCCGTATCTGAAAATCAACAAGCGAAAGTTAGAGGTCCGAGTGAACAAGACGGCAATGGGGTTGGCTTGCGTTTTTTGCGCTCTGGTAGTGCTCGAGGCGTGCGGCTCGAACGATGGAGACGCACCGTCGAGCACAGGAGGGATGGCGGCTTCCGGGAGCGGCGGGGGAGGCGCTTCGACGACCGCCACGGGCTCGACCTCGAGCACCGCCGACACGTCGAGCGGCACAGGCGGCGGCGGAGCGACGTCCGATGTCGCGTCTTTCGCTGGCGATGCCGCTGCGGCGCTGTGTGGCGCACTGTTCCGATGCTGCGACACTGCGAGTGTAACCGAGTACTTTACCGGCCTGGCGACGGACGAGCGTCTCGCGCCGTTCGCCGCAAAGCTTCCACCGAAGTCGACGGTCAAGACCGAGGAGGCCTGCAAAGAGCTTCTCACCGAGATCATTCCGGTTGGTTCTTTCGGTGGCTGGCTCGACGCCGCCGTGGCGGGGAAGGTCACGTTCGTGCCGAAGGCGGTAGCCAGTTGCGTTGCCACGCTCGACTCGGCGGCCTGCGGCGCACCCGTCAGGAGCGCACTCTTGGACAGCACCTGCTTTGCATGGGGCGCACCTTCTGGCGGAGACGAGCAGCGCTCGATGTTCGTACGTACGGCTACGACGGGCTTAGAGTGTACGCCCATCGAAGATGGGTTTGGCGCGGCTTTCTACGGCACGTGCGACCCGAAGGTTACGTTCTGTTGTTACAAGGACCCCACGAAGCCCGGCATCTGCGGGTTTCCCTTCGGTGAGAACGGAACGCCACGGAGTGGCACGTGCAAAGCCACAAGCCCCATCGGCGCGGCTTGCGATGCGTTTAAAGACGTCCAACTCTGCAAGACGGGCGACACCTGCGACGCGACCACGGGCAAGTGCATCGTACCCACCAATGAGACGCTCGCGAAGGGTCAAACCTGCATCGACAGCGCCTACAACTTGCTTGGCAGCTGCAAAGATTCGTTCTGCGACGTGTTCGACACGAAGAAGTGCGAGTCGCTCAAGACCATGGGGGCCAAGTGTCTGGGAAGCGAAGAGTGCGACAGCGGCAACTGCAACGCAGGAGGCTGCGCTCCGATGACGTTCTGCAAAGGCTGACCCGTTACCGAAGTCTGGGCTCACGACCCAAAGCGCAGCCACGATCCTGGGGGATTCCCTCGGTCCGGCGGTGCATCGCGAGAACCTGCGCATCATGACAGGTTCTCGCGACCACCGACCTGCGCGGCAGCGCCCCCCCCCGCGCAACGCTCTCGAGTGAGATAGGGTCGCCCGCGCGGTGCTCGACGCATTTCTTGTGCGAGCAACCGTGAGGTCCTCGATGAAGAGCGCAGCTTAGAGGCTACCGAACTCGCGTCCGAAAGGCCCGGTCCCTTCCTCGTCCACGAAGATCGAAAGCGGCGCCGGCAAGCCCGCCGGGCCATCGTTTTTGGGGACACCGTGCTTGTAAAGTGAGCCCTTCTGCTTGGTCTCTTCGAACCCGACACGCGTGCGGGCGTGTCACCAGAGCGCCCGGTACTGAATACGTAGCCAACGAGTTGCTCGCCGAGAAATGTCCAGATGAAGGCGCGCTTCGTGCTCGACTGCATCTTGATAGGGGTCTCGTCGGCGGAGACGATCGGGCTTCGTCCGATGCGCTCGATGCTTTGCTCGATGTTGGGCTCGGAAAGCGGCGCGAGAAGCTCGGCGGCGCGATGAAAGAGATCGGTCATCGTGCTGCGAGCGACGGGGACGCCCACGCGCGCGAACTGTTTCTCGAGGCGATAAAGGGGGATCGCGTCGGCGCATTGAGCGACGATGAGGTAAGCGACGAAACCGGGCGTGTACTGCGAGCGGTCGAAAACCTTCTCGGGGCACGGAGCCGTGACGATGCTTGAGCCACAACGGCACGCGACGGTTTCGCGGCGGTAAATCCTGCGGCGAAAGTGGGGTGCGACGTAATCGTAGACGACCGAAGGTGTGCCGTTGCCGACGGTCTTGAAGGCGTCGCTGCCGCACGCGGTGCACGAGCGCGCGGACTCGGGTACGGGCACCGTGACGACCTCGGTGTCGAGCTTGTCGCGGGCAGCGGAGTTCTTGCGGCGTAGCTCTTTCGCCTGTTCGGGATCACGGAGCGCGCTCCTTTTGGACCTCGTTCCGCATCGGCGGCATCTTCTCGCTCTTCGTGCCGAAGAGATGTTTTTGAAGCGCCGCGAACTGCTCTCGAAGCTCGGCCATCTCGACGCGCAGCGCGTCGGCTTCACGCCGGAAGTTGCAGTCGTGGTCGTCGTCGGTGATCAACGAGAAGTTTTGATCATCCCAGCGAGCACGTGTCCATCCATTCGTGTAAGTGATCGAAACGATCGAGGTTTTCAGCATCGCCGCGCGCGAGGTGTCGGAGCGCGGGCGCGTTACGCCACGCGCGACGGTTTCCACACTGGGGGTCGCACGACACGTCGCACGTCGATGCCATCGTGCAACATTGCGAGCGTCGTTCCGTCGAGCTCTACTTCGCGAGTGCCATCTGGAATGCGCGGCATGCGGAATGTCCCGCGACAGAGACGTTTGTAATAAACAACGAATCCTCCGCGGTCCCAGGACAGAATTTTCACGCGGTCCGATCGTCTGCCGACGAATACGAAAAGGTGCCCTGCGTAGAGGTCATGCGTGCCGAGAGCACCCACCAGCGCGGCAAGCCCGTCATGCCCACGGCGCAGATCGACGGGCTCGGCGGCAATGAAGATCCGCACGCTCGACGAGAGCGTCAGCATGGCTCGAGGGCGCGCACGAACGCCGCGGCAAACTCGATGTCTGCGCCGACGGGCACCCGCACAACGAGGTTACGCACTGCGACGTC
>CANMZR010000059.1 GCA_947502375.1 Polyangiaceae bacterium | reverse complement strand
TGCCAGGCTGCGCCGGAACGTGTCAACGCGAATGAGACAGCGTGCACGGGTAATCTATGGAGCGAAGGCGGGTGAAACCGATGCCGGCCGGTGGTTCGATGGGCGGTACGCACGGAATGCCGGCGAGGGTGTCGGCTCGATGCGGTTTATCGTTGCGTCGAGCGCGGAGACGGCCGCATTCGATTCGTTCACGGTGGCGCGGATCTCGAGCGGGTTGATGTGCACTTCCGCCGAGGGTATGACCGCTTGGGGCGGCCCGCTTGGGGCGGCCCGTTTGGGAAGCGCTCGGGGTGCTCGGCGTAGTGCGTATCGGTGTATCGAGCGCGGCCTGGAGTCGAATCTGTCCGCCAAATCGGGGCAACTCCGCACCGCGGACAAGGTCCGGAAGGCCAAGTCGTCTTCGACGTCGAGTTGCTGACGTTTCACGGCGATCGCCGCTAAGTTCGAGCACGCAACCAGCGCCAGCCCTCCGCACGACAGAGGACTTGACGCACGCATTCATGAGCCCAACCCGAAGGTCAACACCTGAGCGCGCTCGTCAGCTCGCAGCGGGGGCCGCGTTGGCGTCACGCAGACTCTGCACCCGTTGAAACCACGCCGCCAACCGCGGTCGCGCCAGGATCTTTGCAAAAATCGGAAAGTCGCGAACGCAGCTGAGCGCACCGTGAACGGCGACGTCTCCCAGGGTCAACGTCGGGCCGGTCACGAAATCTGCATCGCCGAGCCATGCTTCGACGGTGTCCAGATTGTCCTGGACCCATCGATGGCCGTCGCTGCGACCGTTCTTCTTGAGAATGCGCTTCGATATTTGATGCATGATCAACGGGCCGCCCGCGCGAACACCCAGGTTCTGGAAGAACCCAAAGTTCGAGGTTCGCGCCGTCACTTGCGCGGCCGTCAGCGCTTCGCGCCAAGAGCCATAAATCACGGTGGGCAACGCCATGATGAGCTCATCGTCCACCCACTGCTCGATCGCCTCGGCTTTGGCAGCGAGCTCGGGCTCGGTCGGCAAGAAACGCATCCCGGTGTCGATCCGCTTGTCGAGATAACTCAAGATGGTGGTCGAATCGGCGATGAACTCACCATGGATCTGCAGCACGGGAACCTTGCGCGGCGAGCCCGCTGGCAATTCGGGAAGCTCTTTCTTCCCCATCGGGTTCACTTCGACTTTCGAGAACGGGATCCCCTTCAACTCGAGCCCCGCCTTCACCTTGTGGCAAAAGGGGCATAACTCGAACTGGTACAGCGTCACCGGTGCCATCGGCGGAACGTACTCGCCTTTTCGGACAGTTCAAGGCGAAGCCGCACGAAAGCGCGCCTGAGTCGAAAATCGCCCCAAAACATCGTGTGAACTGCGAGCTGAAACGACCGCGTCCGCGTTTCGGCACGACGCAAAAGCCGCCTCACCTCTCGACCCCGCCCGAGTCTCACTCTAGCTTTGGCGGATGAGCACAACCATCGGAGCCGTCTCGTTCGACTTCGGGGAGACGCTTGCCACCCTCGACGAACAGGCGCTCTCCCGGAAGCTCCTTCGCCACGGGGTGCACGTGGACAGCCTGCGGATCCTGAAGGCGCTTCCCGTGGCGTGGGAGCGCTACCAGCGACCCGTGCGCCACAACGCGAGCGAAGACGGCGCGGACCATCACCCCTGGAGGCCATTCATGCTGGAGCTTCTCAGAAGCGCTGGGGCCACCCATCCCGAACGTCACCGAGATCTCGTGGAGTGGCTCTTCGAGGACCAACGCACCGCCAACCTATGGCGCAAGCCCATCCTCGGCATGATCGAGCTCGTGCGGGAACTCAACGCCCGTGAGGTTCCAGTGTGCGTCCTCTCCAACTCGGAGGGGTTCCTCGTCAACTTGATCGACGAGCTCGGCTGGACCGCCCACTTGCCGCTCGTGATCGATTCGGGATGCGTCGGCATGGCCAAGCCCGAGCGAGCGATCTTCGAGCTGTGCGCGCGAACCCTCAAGGTTGCGCTCCCGGAACTCCTGCACGTCGGCGATTCGCTGCGTGCCGACGTGCATGGGGCGCGCGACGCAGGTGCCAAAGCCCTCTGGTTCACGACGCCCCCGGCATACCCCGTTCGAGCGCCTGCACCCGCGTCAGACGTCCTCGTCAGCACCAACGCCACCGAGGCCCGTGCCGCCATTTTCGGGGCGCTCGGACTCGAGCACCACTGAGAAGAAAAGACTCAAGACGCCGCCAGACGGTGCCGCGTTCCGTCGCCCCGTTACGGGTTGAGCAAACGAGCAGCCGCCGTAAACCCAACGACCACGCCGTCGGTGAGGGCCTCGTAAAAGACCGCTACTTGACGTTGATGAGGCCCGGGATGATGTTCGGCGAGGTGCCGTACTCTGCGGTCTTGTTCTTGTCACCACGCGCCACCGCGTAAACGACGGCGGTCGACGAGTAAGACGACATTTGCTCAGAGTTCTTGGTCATATCATCCTGGCCGTTGAGCGGATTGTACCCGATGCCATTCTTGCCGTTGGCCACTGTCACGGGATAGCACTGCCCAAACCAACCGTTCTTGATGTTCGCCTTCGGGTCCATCAAGTAGGTCCAATTGCAGGCGTTCGGCGTCGCATCAGGCCAAGTGGAGCCCTGAAGCGGCGTGTGCGGGGTATCGCCAAAGGTAAAGAAGACCGTGTTTTGGTCGAGCTTCTCGGTCGGACTCTCCGGATCCACCTGCTGGGAAAGGTACTTGTAGAACCCGTCGAGCGCTTTTCCGAGGTGCTTCGTCGTGTTGCGAGCTTGCATCAGGTTTGCGGCGGAGTCGAACGTGACGTGCGGATCCGTCCAGAACTGGTCGCTCGTCGAACCAGGTGACAAGGCGACGATGGCCGTCTTGCTCAAGCCGAGCGCGAAAGCCTTCGCCACGGTGATGAGCACCTTGGCAAACTCTTCAAGCCCCGCTCGCTGCGTGGGGCTCAGGTAGGTCGCCGAACTTGCCATTGAGTCCGTCATCTCTTGGATGCCGAAATCAATGAGGTCCTGGCTCGTTGCCGTCAGCTGCGACGCGAAGTTGAGTCCGATGATGTGAGCCGCGTTCTTCGTGACCGCCATCTGCGGCGCCCAACTCGTGCGCTCCGATGATTTTCGAAGGCCAACGAGCGCCTTGTAGTACGTCTCGAAAAGTTGCTGATCGCCGCTCTGGCTGAGCGTGAACTGGCTCGCCGCGCTGTTGAAGAGATCGATCATGCCCGCGGCACTTGGGACGGTTGCGACGTCGGGGGCGCCCGGTGCACGCCCGTATTTCACGGGATCGATTCCGAGAACCGGTACGACGGCACTCGAACCCGACGCCCCGAGGGACGCCAGCGCCGCCTGCAGCGTCGAAGTGCCGGACAGCGCAACGGACGTAAACGGAAACTCCGTGTGCGTTTCGTCTTTACCCGACATCAGCGCGGTCACCGGGTACTTCGGCACACCGGCGGCGTGGTCAAACCACGGAGCATCCGGTCCGTAAAAGAACGGACGATCGCCGCCGGCCCATTGCTTTACGCCCGCTGGGAGTCCGCCAACCACCGGTTGGCCATTGCCCGCGGTGTACGTCCCTCGGTAACCGTTTGCGGGGTTGAAGTTGCGCTCCTTCGTGTAGAGATAGGACGAGAACCCACCGTAATTGCTGGCGATGGGGAGGTTCATGTTCTGACATGCCTTCAGGGCCATGTCCGCCTGCGGCCAGAGCTCCTGAAACCAGGCCTGAACGCCGTTCGGCGCCGGGACGATCAGGGACCGCCCGTACGTGGAGCCAGCGGCTTCGGCGAGACCGGAGCCTCCCTCGTCCGCCAGGAAGTTGAGCAGCTTTGAGCGCTCGATGCCGACTGCGGCAGCGGCCACGGTGCACATTTTGAGAAATGTACGCCGACGGTCATCACGGAGTTCCTTGAGTTTCCAATTTGCCATGGCTTGGTACCTTCCGTTACTGACAGGAATGCGCGGCGCTCAGGAGCACGGCGACTGCGAGGTTGCGCTTCTTGATGAGGTCCGTCGGATCCGCGGCGTTCGCCTTTTGGACAATCAAGTTGCAGAGCAACATGTGGTCGTCCGTGGCGGGCTGGCCGAGCAAGCAGCTGACCGAATCCTCCACACAGCTTCCGTCTTTCGAATCGAACATCGGTTGGTTTTTGCCGCCCATCGTGCAGGCCGGTGCCTTCGCCGGATCGCCGATGTTTGCAATGAGCTCGGGTGCTGCTTGAACGAAGATGTCAAACACCTTCATGGCGCTCGCGGTGGAGTGTTCCTCCCTTTCTGCCAGGCGCGAATCGAGCTTCGCCACCCCGACAGCATCCTTGCCGGTGAAGTACAAGAAGGCCGCGGTACGAAGTTTCGTCACGCAGTACCCGTTGGGCGCATCCGGGGCGGTGTTGCCGACGTCCAGACACGTCAGGTTTTGGTTGCCGACCTTGTCGGATTGGTTGCAGAAACAGATTTCATTTGCGGGACAGAGAGGGTCATTCGTTTGCCCCGCTCCCTGCGCGTCGGTGTTCGCCATCTCGCAGCCGGTCGCGTTGCCGCCGTTGCCGCTGTTGCTTCCGCCGAACAGCATTCCAAGCGTTTTCGTGACGCCATTGATCATGACCGTCGTCGTCGCGAGGTCGGAGACGCTGCCGTCAGGAACGAACGCCCCGCGTGAACGAAGGAAGTTCCCGAGCTGATTGTAGGTCAACTTGTGGCAAGCGTGCAGGCGCGAGACGATCTCCGTGGCCTCCGGCACGTCGTACATGGGGGCCTGCATTCCGCTGCCGGTTGAGGTGGCACCGGTCGTCGCCGTGACCGCGGCTGTCACCGCCGCCGTGCTGGCACTGGTGGTGCCACCCGCTCCGGAGGTGGCGCCGGTCGTCGTGGTGACCACCGTCGTTGTCGGGGCTTCTTGCACCGGACAATCGTTTCCGCTGATGTTTGGTGCTTCCGAGCCGCATGCCGCCGACATCGCGAACGACGAAGCGAACACGATTCCGGGCAGTGCCCAACGCATTCTATTTTGGCGCATGATTTAGAACCTCGTGAAGTCGTCGGAGACGAGGATGGCCCGAAGAACTTGCTTCAGGTTGTAGTTGTTGTTCTTGAAAGATTTGACGAGCTTCGAGAGCGTCAAAAGTTCCGCGTTCGCATCTTTGCGTTCGGGCAGGTTGACCCAGCTGCGGCCGCCGATCTCCGTGATGTCCGCTCGGCCCATCGCGTAGTTCCAGGTGCGCTTGACTGCGCACTCGAGGACTTCGTCGTCCTTTGCCATCTGAGCACCGAATTCCGCGAGGGTGGCAGCCGGAGCTGCTTGTTCCACGCCGTCGACCTTCATCGACTTCTTCCACGCTGTCTTGTTGTTGCCGTTGTTCGGGCACTTCGCGGGATCGGTGCACAGCCAGTCGCTCATCTTCGCTTTCGGCGAGCCATCGCTCGGCACGAACACCGAATACTCACCGGCAGGCGTCAGCATTTGCCACATGCCTTTGGAGTCAAACTGGCTGAAGAGCGGTGAACGATGGTTCCACGTCGAGTGGCAGTTCGAGCACACGGTCCCGACGGTGTAGTCGTGGAAGTCCACGCGTCCGCCGTTGCACTTGCCAGCGATTTCGTTGACCGCCCACTTGTTTTGGTAGCCCGGGATCGGTTTCGAGTCAGGGCTGTTGCAAGGCGGGTCCATCGGCGGCATGTCGGTCGGCTCGCCGCCGGCTTGTTCGTTGCCCGAACGGCAGAGGAACGACTCGTGGAAGAAACGATTTCGACGGAACGAGAGGTTTCCGAAGAACAAGCTGTGCGCACCCGGATCCGTCAAGATACCGGAGGCCGTAACGCCCGCTGCCGTGAGGGACGCTTGGTTCGCACACATGCCGTCCGCGAAAGTGTGGGTCACCGGGTTGAACGTCGGGCAGGTGTTGCTGCTCTGCGTGAGGATGTTCGTCCACGGCTTCTCTTCGAACACGGTTCGGGCGGCGAGTGCCGGCGCGGTGTCACGGGTAGGCTCGCCCGGAGTCGTCGAGACGCCGCCCATCTTGAAGGTGTACTTGAAGAAGTCCACGAGCGTGTCCGCGAAGCGGGCGTCGGCAAGCAAGGCGTCGACGAGCTCCTCGTACTTCGCTTTCTGCTGATTCACCGGCAAGTCACCGAGCGCGTAGATCTGAGCGAGCGTGGGCGCATTGCCGACGACGAGCAGGCTCGCGGTTCGCAAAGCCTCCGAATAGTCGAGCACGCGCTCGTCCAACTCCGTCTTTTCGAGTTCGGGCTGTTGACCGGAACCCGTCGAAGTGGCGCTCGGACCGACGCCGGTGGCGCTCGGACCGACGCCGGTGGTGGTCACGTTGCCCCCCGTCGTTACGGCCACCGTCGTCCCACCCGTGGGTTCAACCGGATTTCCATTTCCAGTCGACGGCGTCGGACAGTCTTCAAAGACCGCCGACGTATCCCCTGAAAGCTTGTAGGGGTTTGGCCGGTCGCAGCCATACGCCGCGACGATCGCGGAAGCTGCGGCGAGCATCACGCCCTTTTTAATTCTTGTGCCTTTTTCCATTGGCGATCCCAGCTTCGGTGTGAGGTGAGCGACGCTCGTTCTTGCGATGACAATCGCGAGGGGTTCGGTGCGAGCGCGAGGGCGTGTCGTTTGGCTACGCGATATCACAAGCTTGCGCGGATTTTCCACGTTTGGGAAAACAATTTCGCTTCGGCGGTCATTGATGTGGGTGAATGGCGGTCAAGAGGCGGTGCTTGCTTACGTCGCGCTTGGGGACCGCATGACGCACCGATTCCTACGTGGCCCCAAGTGATGCAGGGGTTGTGCCTAAAGTTTGGTGGAGGTGGAACTTTGCAAGGGAGGCATATAGCGCCGTTGGTTTACGGTTGCGAGCGGGGCGACGCGTGGGTGGGGCATCGGTGTAGCTGGGTATGATGTCCATGCAGCGGGGTTACGGCTTCGTCGATTCGTACGGCTCGGGTGCTGTGATTGCCTGCGTCGCAGTTGGCCCAGGCTCTCGAGGCGTGCGAGCACGTGTCCAGGATGAGTGACCGCCGGGGCGTCCGCCTTTCAGATGAAGTGGAGTTGGCTACGCCGCGTGGCGAGCCCGAAATCTTGATGCTGCGTAAGCGTGCTCGCTTGCTTGCCCGCGAGCGGAACGAGCGGCCGTCAACGGTTCATCTGCTCGCGGCGTTGTGCGAAGCAGTCGGACCTGCTCGCGAATTGTTGACCGCCAGGAAAGTCGATGAGGCTCGGCTTTTGTCGGCGGCGCGAGCCAGTGAGGAGTCGGAGGCGGACCCGCTCGCGGAGGCCCTGGCTGCTGCTCGCGACTTGGCGCGGCATCGGGTGGCACTCGCGACCGGGACCGAGTCGATGACGGCGAGTGGGATCCATGTGCTCTTGGCGCTGCTGGGCAACAGGCGCTTCGCGGCGCCGCGTGTGCTCGAGCAATGTGGCATCGACGTGGGGCGGTTGCGCGCGGCTGCGACGCGGGTGGCGTTCGGCGTCGTTACACCCCCGCGGTCCACGGCGCGGGCGGCCCAGGCCACCTTGCTGCCGGTGGGGCCTTCGGGCGCTCAACCCCATTCGAAAGGAGCCGTCAAAAGTCGGCCTAATGGAAAGGCCATTGAAGTTGCGTGGATCCCGGCAACTGGGCTCGCGGCCCCGGCCTCGCGGACTCCCTTGCTGCCGAAAGTCGAGCTACGCAACGGGCAGGCTGGCCTGGAGGAGCGGTCGGCCCCTCCGGAGCCGTTAAGCCCCACACCGAGTGCGGTGAGCCCAGTCGTTTCGAGTGCCCCGGGGAGGTCGAGGGCATTCGTTGCTTTTGACGACGGTCTGGACTTGGACCCGGCCGCTTTTCCGCTGCTGTCGCGGATGGGCCAGAATCTTTCGGCTGCGGCGGCCCGCGGAGAACTCGAGCCCGTGATCGGTCGCGCTCTCGAAGTGGAGCGAGTCCTGGACGTGCTCGCGAAACGCCATGCGAACAATCCGCTGCTGGTCGGGGCCCCAGGTGTTGGCAAGACGAGCGTGGCCCGCGCGGTAGCGAAGCGCTTGACCGAAGACCGTACGCGCCGCCGGCTGCTCATTGAGCTGCAAGTCGGTGAACTGTTGTCCGGTACGGGGTCGCGGGGCTCGCTGGCCGAACGACTCCAGGATCTCCGGGCCGAGCTCGTGCAAGCCGACGGTCGCGTTGTTTTGTTCATCGATGAAGTGCACGAACTTTTTGGCGGTGCCGCCGAAGAAGCCATGGGCGAATTGAAGGCGGGGCTCGCGGCAGGGCAGTTTCCGCTCATCGGCGCCACGTCGCCTGAGCAACAGCGCAAGGTAATCGACAGCGATCCCGCACTCGCGCGGCGCTTTTCTCTGGTCGAGGTCGATGCTCCCACGGAAGTCGAAGCGAAGGTGTTGCTGGCGTCGGTTTGCCAGCGTCTCTCGGCGCATCACCATGCGCGCTACGACGACGAGGCCATTGCCCGCGCGATTGAGTGGTCGGTGCGCTATCTGCCCGGACGAGCTCTTCCCGATAAGGCTATCGCGATTCTCGATCTCGCCGGGGCGCGCGTGAGTCGACGGACGCCGTTGAACACGAGCGTTTCCAGGACGGGGCGGAGTCGGAGCCCCGAAGTCGACAGCCGCGCGGTGGCGGAAGTTGTGTCCGAAATGGCGGCAGTTCCGATCGACCGCTTGCTCGAGAGCGACGGAGAGCGGATGCTGAAACTCGAGACGCTGATGGCCGAGAGGGTCGTCGGGCACGGGACGGCGTGTGCTCGAATTGCGGCGGTTCTTCGACGAAATGCCGCGGGTCTCCGGGGGCGTAGGCCCATCGGAAGCTTTCTGCTCCTCGGACCCACGGGCGTTGGCAAGACGGAGACCGCGAAGGCCATCGCCGAGCTGCTTTTTCATTCTCCGGACGCGATGACGCGACTCGACATGTCGGAGTATGCAGAGTCGCATGCCGTCGCACGCCTCGTTGGGGCGCCGCCTGGTTATGTCGGGCACGAAGCCGGTGGTAACCTCACCGAAGCGGTCCGCAAGCGGCCCTATCAAGTGTTGTTGCTGGATGAGGTCGAAAAGGCCCATCGCGACGTCCTCGAGTCCTTTCTCCAAGTGCTCGACGAAGGGCGGCTCACCGACGGTCGTGGTCGCACCGCCGACTTTACAAACACCGTGATCGTTCTGACCTCCAACCTCGGGGCCGAAGAGATGCTGCGCGCGCAGTCCGAGCGCAAAGTGGGTTTTGCCGTTTCCGCTCCGAGAGTCGATGGTGATCAACTGGGTGAGGTCGCCCTTCGCGCGGCTCGCGCGGCACTGCCTCCGGAGCTTTACAACCGACTCGACGAAGTTCTCTTCTTTGCGCCGCTCGGTCGTCCAGAGGTCGCAGCGATCGCCCGACGATTGCTCTCACAGCTTGGCGCCTCGCTCGCACTGCGTGGCATTTTGCTAGACTTTGAAGACGGAGTCGTCGATGCCTTGCTCATGGCGGGCGGCTTTGAGCCTGCGCTCGGAGCGCGACCGATGCGTCGAGCCATCGCTCGGTGCGTCGAAGCTCCGCTGGCCGACCGAATCCTCGCGGGTGATTTTCCACCCGGGTCCACAGCCCTGTTGCGCGTCGATTCGAAGGGCGCAGTCGTGATTGAATCTTTCGTCACCCGCGCAAGATCCAGGCGCGAATCACACTGAAGGCCGCTGGCCGTCCGGCGCGGGGTGCTTACTTCGAGGTTGCGCCGAGGGCGCGGCCGTACCGTTTACGGCGTGTATCGTCTCGCAACACTTCGTAGGCCTCGGTGACCACGTCGAGAATCAACTGCACGTCGTCGTTGAGGTCTGCCGTGTCTCCGGTGAGAATGCGTGACGGCTCGAAGTTACGACGTAGCTCCAGGTAGGCGCGTCGAATCTCGTACGAAGTCGCGTTGCGATCAAGGCCGAGTAGCGCGAAATAGTCGGCCTCGTGAACGAGCCTCAGTCGGGCCAGAACCCGCTCCCGGATGGCCGTGGCGTCGAGGATGGCATCGGGTTGTGGTGACGCGGATGACACGTTGAGTGCGGGCGATTTCACGCGGAGAACGTCGAGGGCGACGAGCGCGTAGAGCAACGCAGCGCCGTCTTCGAGTCGTTCGAGGACTTCGAGTATCGCTCCTCCGACTCCGCGGGAGATGACCTCTACTTCGTGCGTGTCGAGCGCGCCCTCGTAAAGCAGCGAAGGTGCGGGGCCTTCGTCGAGCAGGCCGGAGGTTCCTCCGAGCCGCGCGATGGCTTCATCCGATCCGATCGTCCGCCGCACGAGTTCAACAAAAACCTCAACACCCGCTGCGCCGCCAAATACATTCGGTTCCACGCGAAGCCTTTCCGGCGGTTCGGACAGCAATTTCGCGTGCACCGTCTCTTCTCGGAGGGCCCTGGTCAGGGTCCACTCTGCGTGCGCTCGCAGCACGGTCCAAAGATCATCCTGTCCAAGAAAGCCTTGGGCGATCAGTGCCGCGGCGGCGTGTCGCCCTCCACGCGGCATGCGCGCCGCGCGATCGCCGACGACGTCCGCCGAGAGCTCGCCACGCGCGACGAGCATGTCGAGCATGGCCTCGCCTTCGACGGCCGAAGCCACCGTGATAAGATCCCCGTCACGCAACATGATGAGACGCACCCGTGTCCCGTCGATGGAACTCAGCTCCAGCGCGCCGGAGGCCCGTCCGCGGATGGCGCGCCCGATAGCTTCCACGGGATGACCTGAAAACGGCGTGAATTCGCGTTCAGCGATGGGCGGCCGAATGCTCGGCTTGGCCTGCATATCGAACAGCGTCGGCCGAGCTTCGCGCTGGATGGAATCTGGAATGAACAGGTCCCCTGGGGCGCGGGTTACGGGTAGCGGTTCGCTGCGTCCGAACTCAACGCCGGCTGTGAAACCGAGACTCACCGGTCCGTTTTCGGGCAGGATGGTGTCCCTTACGATACGTTGGGACTGCAGTCCGGCACCTGGGAAAGACGCTGGGTGAGCGAGTTGCCGTGAGGGGTCGAGGAACGAGTCCGTTCGCGGGTCGAGCAAGGTCCGCGGACCAGCCGCACTCTCACCCAATGACCAGGGCGGTGGTTGGCTCGCGTTGAACTCCCTTGACGGTTCCGACGCGACTGCCGGAGAAAATGCTTCGAGACCGGCCGTGGTGGTGGTGGTGGTTTGCGGCAATTCCGAGCGCTCTTCGGTATTTCGCGCGAGCAGCTCTTCGAGCTCATCGATGACAGCTTGAGATACGACTGCCTGGTCGGTTGGTGGGACGGCAGGGCCCGCGGGCAAATCACGAACGCGCGCCGCCGCGGCCGCGAGCAACGACTCGATTTCGGCGCTCAAGCTCGGCGGAACGTCGCCAGCAGTCGCCCCGGTAGGCAGAAGAGCGTCGAACTCCGGTGACTCGGAGAAAAATTCCGAAAAAACTGCGTCGCCGTCGAACGCTCCAAGACCATACGGTTCGGACACCGGCCCGAACGGCATCCCCGGTCTCGAGGCGCCCGCGGTCGAGGGGCGCTCGAATCGGGGTTTGCTCGACCGATCGTGCAGGGGCTCGTCATCGGGCGTCACGAAGGCGAACTTACCGTGTAGTTGCCTCGAACGCTCGTTCGTCGTGTGACGGCTTGACCGCACCCGCCCGTCGGTCGCGTCGTTCCGCTAGGCGATCGGTCACGCGCCGTACTACGTTCACCACGTCGTGCGTGAGCAGATCCAGCAGCTTCTCGGGAACATCACTGGCGGTGAGCTTACGCTCGTGGCGCTCGTATTTTTGGGAATCATCGGGTTTTCTTGGGCGCCGAGGCTCGGCCGCATGATTGGAAGCTGGTTCGACCGCGACATGCCGTGAGACTCCGGGTGGGCCGCCCTGGCTTCGGCCGACCTCCGTGTAGCCGTGTTGTCAAAACATGTTATGAGCCCCCCGATGAGTGGACACAAGCGCGGCGTACTCGGTCGGCGCGGGGCCATCCTCCTGGTGGCTTTGCTCGGCACAATGGCGGGGGTGCTCGCTCTTCGTCGCGGGGCGGGCGCTCACGCAAAAGAGGCCCCACACGCCGCTCAGCGTACCGTTCTCGAGAGCCTGCCGGCGGGCGCAGTCGTGGCCGCCGAGCTGGATTTAAGGGCGCTTCGAAACCATCCGCTGACGAGCGCATGGTTTCGCGAGCCTCGAATCATCGAGGGGCTGGGCGACATCGCGACGCTCTGCGGAGCCGACCCTCTGGAGCAGGTGGAGCGCGTCGCGGTCGCCGTGCCAACATCCTTGGACGCTGGCTTTGCCATCGTAGCGCAGGGCGACATCGATGCAGGTGCGCTGTCAACTTGCGCGTCGCGCGTGATCTTACGCCGTGAGGGCAAGCCTATCCAGGAGTTCATCGATGGGTTTTCGATCGTCGCCGATGGGGCGGTTCCGGGCGGGGCACGCGTCGCTGCGCGCCGAGGAGGGCCACTGTTCCTTGCCGAGCCTGCGTACCTGGCCCGAGCGATGCGCGTGCTTTCTTCGAGCGAGCCGAGTCTGGCAGCGGATCCCGCTCACGCGGCCTTGCGTCGTCGCGTAGGGGAGGGCGTGCTCGTGGTGACGGCCCTTTTGTCCCAAGAGCACCGCGCCACCCTGGCAAGCGAACTCGAGCGTCAGGGGGTCGTCGGTTCTCCCCTGGTCGGGCTGGCTAGCGGAGCCATCTCGGCGTCGCTCGGAGAGCAACTCGATTGCCACGTGCTCCTGTCGTGCGATGAGGCCGCTGCGGCCAGCTCGCTTGGCGACCTCCTTCGCGCCGAGCTGAAGACCCAAGCCGCGGCGCCACTTGCGAAGCTCGTGGGCTACGCGTCGTTGCTCGAGCGAGCGACCGTCGAGGTAACTGGGTTCGACGTTCATTTGCGGGCGAGCTTGCCACCGAATGACGTGCTCTCCGTGGTGCGCAGGGTTGTCGCGTTGCAGCGGCTCACTCGTAGCAGCGCGGCTGCGGCTTCGAGCTCGCCTCCGACACCGGCGTCGCCCGTTCTTCAAGCGCCTACGAAATAGCTGTCGTTCTGAGATCTTCCGTCTAAAGTGCGGGTCGTTCGAGGCCTGAACTCGAAGTCTTCAAACTGAGGCCTTTCATGTGCGGAATCGTGGGCTACGCGGGGCGCCAATCGGCAGCCCCAATCATCGTCGACGGGTTGCGAAAGCTCGAGTACCGCGGCTATGACTCCGCGGGCGTGGCGGTTCACGACGGCCGAGGAATCGAAGTCGTAAGGGCACTCGGGAAACTTCGCGCCTTGAGCGAAGCGGTCGCGAAACGGCCCCTTGAAGGAACCCTCGGGATCGGGCACACGCGCTGGGCGACGCACGGACGTCCCAGCGAGGAAAACGCGCATCCCCACGTCGCCGGTAAGGTCGCGGTTGTTCACAACGGCATCATCGAAAACCACGTTGCGCTGCGGCGTGAGCTCATTGCCGAGGGCGTTCGCTTTAGCTCCGAGACGGATACCGAAATTATCGCGCACCTCGTGGATCGGGCGCTCCGCAATGGTGCACGAAGTCTTTTCGAAGCGGTCCGCGCGTCGCTCCAACTCGTGACGGGTGCTTACGCCATCGCGGTGTTGAATGCCGATGAACCTCTCACAATCGTCGCGGCACGCCATGGCTCGCCACTCGTTCTCGGCATCGGGGAGAACGAGATTCTGTGCGGCAGCGACATCTCCGCATTGCTTGCCCATACGCGCGACATGGTCTTCTTGGAGGACGGCGACCTCGTCGAATTGCGTGGGCCTGGCCCGGAAGCTGGTCCCACGGCGCGCATTCAAACGATGGATGGCGTGCCTGTCGAGCGACCGACGAAGCGCATCGACTGGAGCCCGACGATGGCCGAACGGGGCGGTTTCAAGCACTTCATGCTCAAGGAAATTCATGAGCAACCCGATGCGATCGCCGCCACCTTACGCGGTCGGATCGACCTCGAGAACGGCGACGTGCACGGCGGTGAAATCGGTCTCGACCCGGTATCGGCGCGCGCGATTCGACGTGTTTACATCATCGCTTGCGGCACGAGCTACCACGCCGCGCTGGTAGGTCGCTACTGGCTCGAGGCGCTGGCGCGGGTGCCGACGACCGTGGAACTGGGAAGCGAAGTATCGAACCGACCGGCCGTTTTTTTCGAGGACGATCTGGTCATTGCCGTGAGCCAATCCGGCGAGACGTTTGATACCCTCGCGGCGGTGAAGGCTGCGAAAGCGGCCGGCGCTCGCGTTCTCGCCGTGTCCAACGTGCTCGACAGCGCGATTCCACGGTTGGCGCATGGCGAACTTTACACGCGAGCTGGTCCGGAGATCGGCGTCGCGTCCACGAAATGCTTCACCGCGCAACTGACGGCACTGTTGCTCGTGTCCGTGTACCTAGGGAGGCAGCGCGGCGCACTCGATGCCGATGCCGGACGTTCGCTCCTTCAAGGGGCTTGTGCCGTTCCTGGCTTCATCAACGAGTTGCTCGGTGATGCGGACTACGTGAGGACGATCGCGACCTCGCTCGTGGACGCGACGGACGTGCTCTTCCTGGGTCGGGGTTACAACTATCCCATCGCGCTCGAGGGGGCGCTGAAGCTCAAAGAGATCAGTTACGCGCACGCCGAAGGTTATGCAGCCGGTGAGATGAAGCATGGTCCGATCGCCCTCATCGACGCTTCCCTCCCGGTCGTCGTCATCGCGCCAAAAGATGCGAGCTACTTCAAAACCTTAGGAAATGTTCAGGAAGTGCGCGCGCGCGAGGGTCGGGTGATCGCCCTCGCGACGAAAGGCGACGAGGCGATGCATGATCTCGCGGAGCACATCATCTGGCTGCCCGAGGCGCCTGAACACGTCTTGCCGTTTCTCACCGTCGTCCCGCTGCAGTTGCTGGCTTACTACGTGGCTTCACGAAAGGGTCACGACGTCGACCAGCCTCGAAATCTCGCCAAGACCGTGACGGTGGAGTGAGCGGGCGCGGAGTTCGTGCCGCCCGTGTGCCCTCCAAAAACCGCTCGTGTCGCCGCGTCCGAACCACCGAGCGTCGCGGCCGCATGACATCGCGCGGTCACTTGTGTTACCTGGACCCATGTTGCGAGCGTCACCCGGAGAGCCACTTCGCGAGTTTTTGACCTTCGATGACGTCATGCTCGTGCCAGCGTACAGCGATGTGCTGCCGTCGGAGGTGGATGTCCGAACACGCCTCACGCGCGACATCGTGCTCCGTATCCCGCTGCTCAGTGCGGCGATGGACTCGGTGACAGAGGCGGCCACGGCCATCGCCATGGCGCGCGCCGGTGGTCTTGGAATCATCCATAAAAACCTGACGATCGAGGACCAAGCTGCGGAGGTAGAGCGCGTGAAGCGCGCCGAAAGTGGCATGATCCTTCACCCGGTAACGGTGCGTCCGGACACGTTCTTGCGGGATGCCGTCGCCGAGATGAGCCGACACACCATCAGCGGCGTCCCGGTCGTCGATGAAGAGCATCGTCCGGTCGGTATCCTGACCGCGCGTGATATTCGTTTCGTCAAGGATTTGTCTCAGCCCGTGAGTGCGCTCATGACGAAAGCCCTCATCACGGTGTCGCCCGGAGTGTCGACGGACCGGGCGAAGGAGCTGCTTCACGAGCATCGTATCGAGAAGCTCTTGGTCGTCGAGAACGGCAAGCTCATCGGGCTCATCACCATCAAAGATTTGCTGCAGGCGGATGCGACCCCCACGGCAGTCAAAGACCCGCTCGGTCGCCTGCTGGTCGGCGCCGCAATCGGTCCCGGTCCCGACCGCCGCGCGCGCACGGAAGCCCTTGCAGCTGCGGGCGTCGACGTGCTCGTCGTCGACACGGCCCACGGGCATTCGCGCGGCGTTATCGAGGCCGTCGCCGACACGAAACGGCGCTTTCCGCGAATCGCGGTCATCGGTGGCAATATCGCCACGGGTGACGCGGCGCGCGCGCTCATCGACGTTGGTGCGGACGCGGTGAAGGTCGGTATTGGACCGGGTAGCATCTGCACCACGCGGGTCGTTGCGGGCGTGGGTGTTCCGCAAATTTCAGCCATTGACGAAACGGTGTCGGTCGCCAGCAAGCACGGGATCCCCGTCATTTCCGACGGCGGCGTGAAGTACTCGGGCGACGTGTGCAAGGCGATGGCGGCTGGCGCCAGCACGGTCATGATTGGCTCGCTCTTCGCCGGCACCGACGAGTCGCCAGGGGCGATGGTTCTCTACCAGGGCCGAAGCTACAAGGTTTACCGCGGGATGGGGTCGCTCGGAGCGATGCGGCGCGGGAGCAAAGATCGCTACGGCCAAGGCGGGGCGGCCGATGAGAAACTCGTGCCGGAGGGCATCGAGGGACGGGTTCCCTATCGGGGCTCGATAACGTCGATCATTCACCAGCTCGTCGGCGGATTGCGGTCGGGAATGGGCTACGTCGGAGCCAGGACGATCGAGGAACTGCAAGCGCAGGCGCGCTTTATTCGGATCACGTCGCAAGGCCTGAGGGAGAGCCACGTTCACGACGTCATCATCACCGAAGAGGCTCCCAATTACCGCCCGATGTAGCCAGCATGGGCGACTAGCGCCTCGATTCATTTGAATCGAGGGCTAAATAAACAGCAGTGCCCGAGTCAATAGCCTGGC
>CANMZR010000058.1 GCA_947502375.1 Polyangiaceae bacterium | reverse complement strand
GAGCCTCGGTGCGATTGTCCTCAGCGACACGTGGAGCACCAGCGCCGACCGAGCGCCCTACTCCGACCTGCGTAACGTCGGCCCAAAGCGGCTGACGTTACGGACCGAGGGCTTGAGCGTGGGAACGAGCATCGGCGGGCACTGGCAATTCCGCGACCGCTTGCTCATCGGTTCGCAGTTCCGCTACCTGAACTGGTTTCTGCCGACCGAGCGCGCCAAAACGGTCTTCGATGACAACGCCTCCTTGGCGGGCCGAATCGATGTCTTCGAATTCGGGGTATTTCTCGGATTTAGAGGGATATTGTGACGACCGGTTGACTTCCGCTGCGCGGGTTTGTAGCAGAGAGACCGCGATGCCGTTCGATCTCAGCCAAATCGGAGCCAAAAGCAAAAGCTACACCCACCATTACGATTGGCGTGGGCAGGCGACCTACGCGCTTGGGATCGGCGCGAAGCGCGACGAACTCTCCTACTTGTACGAGAACGCCGCCGGGGGGATGAAGGTCTTTCCAAGCTACGCGGTGATCCCGGCTTTCGAGCCGGTGCTGGAGATGATGAGCCGCGCGAAAGCGAACTTCGCGATGGTGGTCCACGGCGCCCAAAAAATTCGGCTTCATCGGCCGCTTCCAATCGAAGCGACGCTCGAGACGGTAGCGACACTCCGAGGCATCTACGACCTGAAGAAGCTCTCATCGCTCGTCATCGACACCGAAACGACACTGAACGGCGAAGCCATCTTCTCGACGGAATGGGGAATTCTCGTTCGCGGCGAGGGCAACTTCGGTGGCGAGCGCCCGCCGAAAGACGACGAGGGTCACTCGATGCCGCTGAAGACCGAGCCGGATTGGGAATTCGAGGAAGCGACAAGCCCTGAGCAAGCGCTGCTCTACCGAATTTCGGGCGACACGAATCCGCTCCACGCGGATCCGGAATTCGCCGCTACCGTGGGCTTTGCACAAGGACCGATCTTGCACGGCCTCTGCACCTATGGCTTCGTCGCGCGGGCGGCGATAAAGCACGTCGCTCGGGGGGATGCCACGAAGCTCGTGGCCTTCGGCGCGCAGTTCCGAAATCCGGTCTGGCCGGGTGATACCATCGTGACGCGCGGCTACCATCTCGGGGGCGGCAAGTTAGCCCTTCAAGCCTTTGCAAAGGGGCGACCCGATCCAGTCGTGACCAGCGCCTGGGCGACCTTCAGCGAGTGAGGATTGAACATGACGAGCACGAAAGACGAAAAAAAAGGAACGGCCGAAGAGGCGAAGCTCGAGGCCAAGGGGTCCACGCCCGCCGCCGAGGAGGCCCGCGCGGCTCACGAGGCCGAGGTATCGGACGAGGATGAAGTCGAAGAAGACACCGCCGAAGCTGCGGCAGAAGACCCGATGTGGTGGGCGCCACACGTCGTTCTCGTGGCGTTGTTGCTCGTAGGCATGACCGCGATGCTCGGGCTCTTCAACCCGCTCGTGGATAAGTACCGCCTGCGTGGTGGCGCTGCTTCGGCGAATGCCCCGGCGCATGCCGCGGCCACGCCAGTTGCCCCGGCGGCCCCGAACGTCCACCTACCGGGCGCGTTGAAGAAGCCACACTGAGGCGGCTCGTATCGGACGAAGGAGCCAAAGTTCGTCACGGCGCTCCGTGGTTTCGACGAAACGCGGGCACACCACTCGCGGGTCAGTCGCCACGGTCGTCGACGAGCGGCTCTGCCGCCTGGGTCGTCGGCAACGCGGCGTTCGGGTCGAGCTGAACGCGGAGATAGCCGGGGCACTCGCGCGCGTCTTTCGGCGCCGAGAATCCAGGACAGAGCATCGGAAGGCAGCTTAAATAACGGGTGTGCGGATAGCGATCGCGCAACCGCTCGGCCGTGCGGCAAGCTTCCGCCGGCTCGCGAAGTCGCACGGACGCGAGGCCCTCTTGCCACATCGCGTCATCGCCGAGGATCGAACTTGGGTGTCGCTCGGGAAGCCGGCGAAATTCATCGCGGGCAGCTCGGTCATCGCGGAGCCTATCGCGATAAAGCTCGGCTATCCGCATCTGGGCAAGCGGGTATTTCGGTCGCTCGTAACTCTGACCGAACCAGGCGACCTCACGGGCCTCGAGAAGCTCGCGCAGATCGCCTATCGCCCCCGCCGGATCGGAGAGCTTCTCGGCGACGAGCGACGCACGCCAGTAGGCATCGTCGGTGAGGTTCCCGTGGGGTAGCGGATGCGCCCGCGCACAGCTCAGAAACTGTGCATGCGCGTCCGCGAGTTTGCCCGAGCGGTCCAATGAAATGGCGCGCTCGTACTCGAGTTGCTGCACCGCTTCGCCATGCTTCAGCTTGGGCAGCAGCGCGTCGATGCCTGCACGCACTTGCTCTTCCCCGCCTTCGGTCCGAAGGTGCGCCACCCAGTGGGTCACCGCGGCCCGCGCGGCACCGTGCTCCGCGTGTCGCGCAATGGCGGCCTCGAGCATCCTCCAACCACCCTCATCACCCGCCTCGATGGCGAGCCTCGCTTGCTCAAAGCGAGCCCTTCCCGCGCGCGGTCCGTCCGGCGACTCGAGCACCATGCGGTCGAAAATCCCGCGGGCCTCGGCAACCCGCTGAAGGCGCAACATCATCCGCGCCTGCATGAACCAAGCTTCATCGCGATCCTTGTCGCGAAGTGCATCCCGCGAAGCTTGCTCGTAGAGGGTCGCCGCCTCGGCGTAGCGCCCAGCGGCAGTGGCTCGCCTTGCACCATTGAACGAGCGGACCCACGCATCTCCGTAAGCCGGGCCCCCGCACGCCGTGAGAACCCACGCGACCCAGGCGAGCCCGATGCCGCTGCGAAGACAACTAGGCATGCCCAGCCTCGGCGAATGCGCTGAGCACAAGGGTGATCGTGTTCGCGAAGTCCGCGCCCGACACATCGAGGTGGGTCACCAGCCTCACGACATGCGGCGAAATGGCCGAAAAAGCCACGCCAAGACGCTTTGCTGCCGCGACCACGTGCTCGGCGCTCTCGACTTCGGCCACGACGATATTGGTCTCAACGGGGGTCACGCTCACCCCGCGCAGCCCCGCGAGCGCTCGGCCAAGACGGGCGGCCGACTCGTGATCCTCGCACAGCCGTGCCCGATGATGCTCGATCCCGTGGAGCGCCGCCGCGGCGAGAACGCCCACTTGCCGCATGCCGCCGCCCAGCATTTTCCTTAACCGAAGTGCGTTTTCCATGAACGCCTCGGAGCCCACAAGGGCCGAGCCAACAGGCGCGCCCAGCCCCTTCGAAAAGCACACGCTCACCGAGTCGAAAGGCGCACAGAGTTCTGCTTCTGGACGTCCAGTCGCCACCGCTGCATTCCACACGCGCGCGCCATCGAGGTGAAGCCCGAGCCCGCGTTCGCGCGCCAGCACCGCAATCGCTTCGACGTCGCTTTGCGGGAAAACACGGCCCCCCGCCATGTTGTGGGTGTTCTCGATCCCGATGAGGCGTGTGCGTGGCAGCCAATACGCCTGCGAACGAATCAGCACGGCGGCCTCGGCGGCCGTGAAGACTTCTCGAGGCGTCGCCGCGAACTGCACACCCGCCCAAGCGGCACCCGCGCCGGACTCGTAATTCACGAAGTGAGCGTTCTTCCCCGCAATGACTTCCTCCCCGGGGCGCGCGTGAAGCATCAGTGCGAGCTGGTTCGCCATCGTGCCGGTCGGAACGAAGAGGGCCGCGGCCTTGCCGGTGAGCTCCGCTACGCGCTCCTCGAGCCGCCGCACCGTTGGGTCTTCGCGGTAAACGTCGTCACCGACCTCAGCGGACGCCATCGCGCGGCGCATCGCTTCCGTCGGACGTGTCACGGTGTCGGATCGCAGGTCGATCATGATGCGGGGAGTGTACTCCCGTCTCCTCGAATTCTCACCAAGGGCGGGCGGTCGAATGCACCCTCGCGCACCCATCGAAACGCAGGCGCGAGACGGGACGTGCGCTCAGGCCAGCCGTTCGCTGAGGCGCCAAGCGAGTCGCGTCGCCATCGCCATGATCGGCACCTGAGAGTTCACTCCAATGCTCGTCGGAAAAATCGAGCCGTCTGCGACGTAGAGTCCCGGCGCGTCGAAACACTCTCCATTCGTGTCCACCGTCCCGGACCGCGCGTCGTTTGCCATGCGCGCACTCCCGAGTGGATGGAACGCGAGGCACTCAATACGGCGGGCATCGATAGGATCGCGCTCCATGGCGAGGGCCTGCGCGCGCGACGTGATGGCCGGCATTCCGAAGATCGGCAAAACCACCTCCTCGGCGCCGGCTTCGAGCGCCATCTCGGCGAGCACCCGCATGCCCTTCTTCAGTCGCAACAAATCCTTCGGCGCCATCTCGTAAACGAGTGTCGGCTCGCGACCGATGCCCGTGGTGACATAGCCGCCGGCCTCGTCGTGAACCATCGCCCCGAACATCGCAAGATTTGGAATTTGCCGCGCTCGTTCGTGTAGCGCAGGACCGATCCCGGGGAGGCCAGCCGCGATGACGTTCACCGCGGTGTAGACCGCATTGAAGAGGATCCCCTCCGACTCCAAGTCATCCGAATAACAGCTCTGGAGCGCACCGTTCCAGCCGTCGATTCGATCGGGAAAGCGCGCCACGACACGCGCGGCGGGATGCAAGGTGATGAAGCGGCCAAGTCCGTAACTCCGAAGCCCAATCGAGCGCAGCAACTGCGGGGTGTGGAGCGTCCCTGTGCACACGACGACGGTACGCGCCTCGACCTCGAATTCATGGGACGGAGCACCGAACTTTCCGCCAAGAAGCCGACCGCGGACCCCGGCTGCACGACCATTCTTCACGATCACTTGCTCGACGAGTGCATCCGAAACAACCCGACCACCATGAGCGACAAAATCGGGCAAGTACGAGACGTCTACCGAGCGCTTCGCACCGGCGGGGCAGCCGAAATTGCAGCGACCATTGCCTTCGCAGTCGTCACCGGTGTTGCGACGGAGCGAGCGCATCGTGTAGCCGAGACGCTCCGCCCCAAGCACGAAGCGGTTGCTCGACTCCGAGCGCATCGACTCGGGAACCTCGCGCACGGCCAGGCGCTTTTCGACGGCTTCGTAGGCAGCCTCAAGCGAGCGCTCGCTGATTTCATGCAGTCCCTGCTCGTGCACCCAGCCATGGTGAACCGCGCTCGGAATACGAAAGCACACCCCGCCTGTCAGGAGCGACGAGCCACCCACTGCGCGACCCAACGTGAGCGAAATAAGAGGCGTTTGACCGACGCCAACGGCGGCCACCATCCCCGCTTCGCGAAAAAGGCGCCTTAGCGACGTGCTTGGCTCGAAACGGCCGATGTCTTCCGGTCGATGGTATGGCCCCTCTTCGAGAATCAGAACGTCATGTCCAGCTTCCGCGAGGATCGTCGCGACCGTCATGCCGCTCGCGCCAGAGCCGACGACCACCACATCGCAAGCATGACGAAAGCCATGGGGCAACTCACGACCGTGAACAATCGGAGCGTCCGAAAGAATGCCCTTCATGTGGTGGACTCCTTCGGTTCCGCAGGCTCGGCCTTGCCAGCCCTTGCCACCGGCAGCCGGCGGCGCGCGGAGGTCGTCGGTCGATCGTAGCCAGTGAGTTTCAGAGCATCGCCGGACTCGAACGCCGAAACCAACATCGGGATCTTCGTAGCGACGAGCAGCATCGTCAGCAGAGCGAAGCGATGCCCTTCAAGGGCTTCAAAATAGTGCACGCGATCGTTCAGGCTGAGCCGACTCATGCGAATCGCGCGGCCGAGAACACAGAGCGGCAACCACTCCAAGAGGACGATGAGCACTCGCATGCCGAGCCTTACTTGGAGGCTTGTGACGCCGATTGAACGGTCGTAATCGTCCTTGACCCGCTCTAGCCAAGGAGCCGCGGGGGCCACGAGCTCGCCGGACGCATTGCGGTCGCAGAGCAGCGCTTCGAGCGCGGCCATCACGACTGCGCAAGCTGAATCGGACAAGCCTCGCCGACCCCAATCCGGCGCCGAAGGAATGTCGGCGAGTTCTCTCAAGCGGTTGCTCAAGGTTCGCTCCAGGATGCGAGGCGACCATCGCCACAGGCCGTAAGCAGTCGCTGCGGGCCGGCCGGCAGGACAGCGATCGGCCGCGCACAGGCATGCTCCCTCACGGGCGAACGCTCACCTTTGGCGGGAACGATCGCCAACAGCCCTCGGGAGCCAAAGGCGGCCGCGTTGCCGTGCGGGTCGACGACGAGCACGGCCGCCTGAGAATGCGTCGGCGGTGCGGACGGATTCGACCGGAAAACCTCGGCGATAGCGGTGTCACAGCCTGGCTCGCCGCACTTGCGGGGGGACGCGGCGCGCGCCGTGGCGGCGGTGGGCAAAGCTCCCGTGGTGGTCCACAGTGCGAGTCGGCGATTCACCTCCCCTTTGGAAGAGATCGCGAGAACCTCACCGAGGTTCGTGGTGACCAAGACCTCACCGTTCGGAGCAAGGACCGGTGGCGCATCGAAACGCTCTCCCGCGACAAGGTCACCGACCAGCAGCGTGCTCAGCCGTTGCGTGAGCGGATCCAGGACAACGACCTGCTTCCCAGACGCCACGACTGCCGCGAGCGCCCGCGTGCCGAGAACGACCGCGCCTGCGGGGGCCGACGAACCGAACGAGCCGAGCTTGTACGGAACGCTAGGCGCACGCCAATGCCAGACGTCGCCGCGGGCATCGGTCGCCAGAACCCCCCCCTCGAAGGGCATCAAGCCGCCCACCAAAACCTGATTCGAAACAAGCCGTACGCGTTCGACAACCGCCCCAGTCAAAGAGACACGCACCAGTTCCTCATCGAGGGCGATAACGACAGAGCCGTCCTCGCTCACGAGTGGTGCCGCGGACACACGACGCGCAAGACCATCGAGCGCAATCGGCTCGAGTGCCACGCCGTCACGAGTGACGCTTTGCAATGAACCGTCGCCACACAGGAACAAGACAACCGCGTCGCCGACGAGCGCGGGCGGCGCGTTGCTCAGCACGCAAGACACCCGACGACGCCAGGATAGTGCGCCCTCGGGGGTGATGCGCACGAGGTCTCCATTCGCCAGCATGACCGAGATCGCTCCCGAAGAGTCCACGAGCGGCGGATGCTCGAGCCTGGAATGGAGGTCGAGCGACCAGCTGCGCACCGGCGAGGTCGGAAAGCCGGAACGAGACCGGCCGCGTCGTTGCACGTCCAGGCGCTCGCCTGAAGCGAACGCGCCAGACCCGCCGATGCGGATGGCTGGAAGCTCGGCCGTAGCTCCGCCAAGCGCCACCAAGGACGCGAATCCGAATGCGCCCAAGCGCGAGAGCCAGGCGACGGTGCTCACGCCTCGTCGGCGAGCAAGGCCAGCAATTCCTGGGCACGCGCGCTTGCCGCGGCGACGAGGGGCGTCGCTTCCTCTTCGGGAATGTGGAGCTTTTCGCGAAGTTGCTCGAGGATCGCGAGTTCTTCGGCTCGCTGCGTCCCATCGACCCACGACAACACGACCGCGTGCTGCAGCGCCGTTCGGCGATCCGAGTACGAAAGCTCAGTGATCGGAATGTCATCAAAGCTACGCGGCGTGGCAGCGTAAGCGCGCATGGCCTCGGCTTCGGTGGGGTCGGCACCGAAGGACTCGAGCAAAGCGTCGAGCAGAGCCCGTTCGCGCTCCGCAAAGTCGTCGTCAGCCCAGGCGACCGATACGAGGGTTTGGAGGATGGCCTTGTCCTGCTCGTGCATGCTGAGAAAGGTGCTCCTCCTTGGGAGTCCCGTCAATCGCTGTGGCTCAGGGCTGCACGAGGACTTCGCCATCGCCATTCTGTGCGGCGGCTTTCAAGAGTTCGGGCTCGAGGTCCAGCCGCCGCGCGTGCACCGCATCGGCTGGGTCGACAACCAAAAGATGTGCCCTTTCCTGGCAGGGAAGCGCGACCTTCGCTCGCTCGCCTGCGCCCGCGGTCAACACGAGCCACAACTCGGCGCCGGACGGGGACGATGTCAGATTGAGTTGGCCCGGAGGACCAAACCCACCGACGGCGCCCGCGGGGGCAACCGGCCACGTGCGCAAGCCGCCGGCTTCGAGCTTGGCGTCAAGGGTGAGGCCGCCCGTTGCCACCCTCCAATCCGTATCGGCCTCGAGGATGAACCGTCGTGCCTCGTGGTCGGGTGCGGTCGCGACAAGCTCCAGTCGAACGCCTCGCGGCAGGGCATGGGTGGTGACGGGTGCGATGCCGATGCGCAGCAGCACCTCGTGCGTTTCAGGAAGATTCTTCAGCGTGAGCTCGGCCTGGCACACGGCCACCTGGGCGGCCGTGTAGCGCAATCGGCCGAAAAACTCAGGCCGAACGATGGCGACCGCGGCGAGGGACGCACCGAGAATGGCGACGGCTCCGAGCGCAAGGCGTCCCGGCCGCCGTGAGCGCGCCACGCGATCCCGAAACGGGGGCGGTGACGAGCTATGCTCGCTGTCCAACGAATGGCCCGCCGGCGTTGCGGATGCACGCGAAACATCCGGAACCGGACTCAACTCGACCTCGACCGAAGAACTCGGCGTCGGCAAGGGAGTGGCGAAGTTCACGGCCGTTCGATCCCCTGGCTGCGATGAGGCGCTGTCCGCGGCGAGGACGGCTTCATCCGATACGAGCGGTCCCGGTGACGGAGTCATCTGAGTTCGCCCGAGCGCGCCCAAGCTTTCCGCCGCGTGCTCGAGCGACACGATGCCATCCGAGGCCAGCTCAAAACCGGCGAGGAGACTCTCCACCGTGCTCGCAATGAGGGGCTCGGAAACGTCTTCTTGACTCAACACCCGCTTGAAGGGCCGTAGGGACGGTCGTTTTGAACGCCCAGGCCCCCGGCCTTTGACCGGCCTATCGCTGTCGAGTTTTTGCACGGCAGCCGCTTCCACCTTATCGAGCAGCTCGAGCGCGCTGCAGGTCGCCGCGTCCTTCGCTGCCGCGGGCACCGGTTTCGCAGCCGCCGCGGCCGTGTCTCGTGCACTTTGGCGCTTGTCGTTCGACTCGTTGCCTGGGTGCGCCGCGGCCTCGGGAGTCGCTTTCTTCGGCGGGGGCACCGCGCCCATCGAGCTGCGATCTTTCGCGACGTAGCCGACCACGGCACGCATCACTTCCTCGCGAAAGCTCATCTGCTCGTGCTTATTCCCGACGTCCGTGTCGAGAAATGTGGGCGTCAAGGACGCCGAGCTTCGGCCGGGACTCGGAGAAGAGTCATCCGACGGCGGGCTCGAAGACCTCGAGCGCGCCGATTTGCTTTTTTGGTCGGTTTTTCGCACCTTTTCGGGGGCGCTCGTGCGTGAAGTGGCGCTGATGCGACCGCCATCGAGGACCAGGGACGGTCGCGCGAGGTTTCCTTCTTGGTGCGCTTTAAGGGTCTCGCGGGCGAGGCGTGCCAGCGTGCGCTTCGCCGCCGTGTGATTGATGGGTATCAATGCCCTGGCAATGGCTTCGAAAAAGGCGTCGATGCTTGTTTCACCGGTCGTTCGCTCGGCAATGGTGCGCAAAGCCGGGAGCGAACCGTTCGAAAGCTCGAGCAATTCGACCATTAACTTGCCCAACGACGAAAGCGCCGCGGCGCTCGAAATGGCCTCTTTGGGACCGGCGACGGAAACAGCCCCCTCCGTGGTCAGAAGCAACCGCTCGAGGTCGAGCCGAATCGGAACGCCAGCCATGGCACGACCAAGCGCCAACATCACGTAACCCGAGGACTCCGGAACGAGCGATGCGTGGCGCGCACGCGCCGCCGCGATCACCTCGAGCAGCGATACCGTTTCGATCTGCACCCTACTTCCTACCGGCCAGGGCGATACCGCGGTCTGACCGAAAAGGCCAAGAACATGTATGCTCCGGCAGCGTCGTCTTCGTTGTTTTTCGTAACTTTAGCGCGCGATGAGCCACCCATCCGAATCCGACCCCAAAGGCGGCCCCAAGGGCCGGTCGGTGACCCTTCGCCCTCCGTCGCGTGACGCGAGCCCGCCGACCCCCTTGACGCGGCGGATCGCAAACCTCGAAGCCGACTCCGTTGGGACGTCTTCGAGCGATGCTTCGGAGTCCTTCCTTTGGTCCGCAGCGGGCGACACGTCGCCGCAAGAAGACTTTGGAGGTGCCGCGCGCGAAGACTCCGGCACCGTCGGCGCACCGCCAATCGACACCCACGGCACGCCGAAGCCGTCCATGATCGCCCGTCGAAAAAACACCGCGTCACGCACCGGCCTGGAGAGCCCCGATTCATCGCTTTACGGGTCCTACGCCGAAAACGAGGGGATGGCGCGCGCGTCGCGTGACGAGAACGCGGCTGATCCGTTGATCGGCCTCGTGTTGGCGGAACGTTACCGAATCGTCGAGCACCTCGGTCGCGGCGGCATGGGCATCGTCTATCGCGTCGAGCACGTCAGCATCGGCAAATCACTCGCGATGAAGCTGCTCGCCGGTGAGTTGTCGACCAACAAAGAAATCGTACGGCGATTCAAGCAGGAGGCGCTGACGGTCTCGCAACTCTCCTCGCCTTACACGGTTCAGGTCTTCGACTACGGCCACTGGCAGCACCTGACATTCCTCGTCATGGAGCTTATCGAAGGGTTCGATTTGAGCCGCACGCTCCGGCGCCACGGTCCAATCCCGTTCGCGCGCCTTGGTAAATGGATGGTGCACGTTTGCACGTCGCTCGTCGAAGCGCACGCCAAGGGGATCGTTCACCGCGACATCAAGCCGGAGAACATCATGCTGGTGGTCGATGAGTCCGGCACCGAGACCGCCAAGGTCCTCGACTTTGGCCTCGCGAAGCTGCGAGAGAGTCCGGAGCTGAACGAAGTGACCCTTCAAGGGAGCGTCGTCGGCACGCCGTATTACATGTCTCCCGAGCAAATTCTTGGAGAAGACGTGGACGGTCGCACCGACATCTACTCGCTTGGCGCAGTGATGTACCGGACCCTGACGGGCTCCTTTCCCTTTACCGCTACGACGCCGATGGCGATGTTCAGCAAGCACCTGACGGAGCCGCCGCCAAACATCGAGCGCACGCATCCGGAGCTGGATATTCCCAAAGGCATCAGCGACGCCGTGCAGCGTTGCATGTCGAAAAAACGGGAAGAACGCTTTCAATCGGTCGAGGCGCTCCGAACGGTGCTGCTCACCGAGCTTCACGCTTTAGGCCTGGTGTCCAGCCACTCGGTGCTCGACGTGGAGAGCGAAAAGCACACCAAGCGCCCCGCCCACGGCAGGCGACCGCTCGCGCCCGGCGGGGCCGACGAACCCGTCGCGACCCGCAAAGAGCTGGAAGCCTACGAGACTCAGTTACGACGCAACCGTTACGGAGCCTGGGCGCTCGGCGGGATGCTTTTGGCCGGAACCATGGGCGCTGTCGGATGGTTGGGATTGCGCCCAACGCCCTCCTTCACGGGGGTCGAGATGGAGCCCAACAACGACGCCGGCCACCCCAACGAGCTGCCCCTCGGAGCAAGCATACGCGGCACGCTCGGCAAGCGGCTCGACGAAAAAACGGGTGACCACGACGTGTACCGCGTCTCCGTTCCTGGAGCAGGAACGCAAACCATCGCGCTCCAGCTCGACTCGCTTCCGAATTTTGGACTCTGCACGTCGCTTTACCGCATCGGCTACGAGCAGCCGACCGCTCACTATTGCAGTGGACCCAACGGAAACCAGGCGCTTGGCGTCCCTCAACTCCGCCTCGACGCCGCCGACTACCTCGTCGTCATCCACCAGGACCGCTCGCCGGCACCCGGCAGCATGTTGGCGCCGCCGGTCTACGAAAACATCTCCGATCACTATCGGCTCACGATAAAGGCGCAAACCGAAGCCGGCACCGACGTCGAGCCCAACGATGAACTCGATGCGCCCCAGCTCATGGAGCTCGCTGACGAGCGAGCCGGCAGCCTCGGGTTTAGCGAAGACGTGGACGTTTTCTGCAGCGCAAAGCCCGGCGTGCATTGGGTGGTCGACGATGGTGCGCGACGCTTTGGCAGCGTGCTCGAGGTGACACCGTTCGTGGATGGCAGCGCTTTTCCACTCGCGCGCGTGCACGGCAGCAAAGCGCAGGCGCACTCGAGTCGCACCCGGATGCCTGCGGACGTCAACGGACCGTGGACGAGCGGTGACTGCTTCGCGACAAAATGCTGCATCCAGCTTCGGCTTACGCGGGATCCGTGGGCGGAAGGCGATGCGAGCGGGCCGCTCCCCGATGACACGCGTTATCGCCTGGAGCTCCACCCCGCAAACTGAAGGTACCGCCGTCTTCACGCGGTCTTCTTTCGCGAGAGGAACGAGTCCTTCAAACCGAACTTTCCACCCGAAAAGGACAGCCGGATAAGCTACAGTTGTGAAGTGGGGAGTCGTGGCAACCGGCCGTCCCCATCCGAAAACGATGAACGTGTGACGAGACAACGCCTGAGAGCCGCAGCAGGGGGGACCATGGCGCTCGTCGCCGTGCTCACTTTAAGCTGCTCCGATGACGGGGCCGCCAAGCCGTGCGTGCCCGGGACCACGGAGTGCTGCGTGTTGCCGGGCTCACCCGGAGGCGGAACCCGCACGTGCGGGGCGAACGGGATTTTCGGAAGCTGCCAGGGGTGTGGCCCCGCGAAACCGACGACGATGCGACCGAGCTTTCACGAAGTGTCGGCCGCCGCAGGGGTCGCCTACCACGAGGCGGCACCCATCGATGGAGTCATGAACTGCATCATCCGGCAGTACTGCGAGTTCAACCTCTTCATGGGAGCGGCGGCGGCCGGAGACTACAACCAGGACGGCTACCCCGACCTCTACGTCAGTCGCTCGGCGGCGACGCCGTTGCTATTTCGCAATGAAAAGGATGGGACTTTCGTCGATGTGACCGCTTCGGCAGGGCTGGCTATCCAGGGCAACTGGAGCGGCGCTGCGTGGATCGACATCGACAACGACGGCGACCTCGACCTCATGGCGCAGACCGTCGGCTATGGGCGCCATTATCTCTTCGTGAACAAAGGCGACGGGACGTTCAACGAAGAAGCCCTCACCCGCGGCGTCGCGCTCGACGATGGGCAGACCAAGCTTGCGACGAGTGTTGCCGTGGCCGACTACGACCGCGATGGCTGGCTCGACCTGCACCTCTCCGAATGGAGCATGAAGGGGATGGTGGGCTTCAGCGGAGATCCGCACTTCCCTGACCCCGACCGCGTTGGCCACACGCGCCTCCTGCGCAACCTCGGCAAAGCCAACCCTGGCCACTTCGAGGACGTGACGATTCCATCCGGCGCACTCTTGGACCCGCCGGGAGCGGATGGCCTCTTCGGTCGGATCTTCAGTTTCGGCAACGCTCTTGCGGACTTCGACGGCGACGACTGGCCCGACCTCGCGGTCACCGGTGATTTCGGAACGAGCCGCTTTTTCTGGAACAACCAAGGAACATTCGTCGAGTCAACGCTGGCGTCGGGGCTCGGCAAGGACGCCTATGGCATGGGCTCGGCGGTCGGTGACCTCGACGGCGATGGCAAGCTCGACTGGTACGTCGCGTCCATTTCGGGCGGCCCGCTGTGCTTGCAAGGCTTCTGCGGCGCGGAGTACGGCAACCATCTCTACCGCTACACCGCCAACCGAATGTTCGAGGACACCGGCCCCGCGCTCGGTATCTACGATGGCTTGTGGGCCTGGGGAAGCGCCCTCGTCGACATCGACAACGATGGGGATCTCGACGTCGCGCAGACCAACGGCGTCGACTACCCCTTCATTCCACCAGGCTCCGTCTTCACGAACGACCCGAACCGGCTTTGGCGCAACGACCAGGGGACGTTTGTCGAGGTCGCCGCCGAGCTCGGGTTCGTGGACACGCAGCGTGGCAAAGGCATGCTCACCTTCGATTACGATCGAGATGGTGACCTCGACGTCTTCGTGGCGAACAACGCAGCGATGCCAACTTTGTTTCGCAACGACGGGACGCACGGCGATTGGCTGCGGGTACGGGTGCTCACCCCGGACGGTCGAGACGCGGTGGGCGCGAAGGTCACGGTCGTGCAGCATGCGGGCGACGCGCCGCGGCTCAGCGTCATTGGCCTCGGCACGCACTTCCTCGGACAGAGCGAAAACACTGCGCACTTTGGCCTCGGCCTCGCCGCGACCACGGTCAAGACCGTGACGGTCCACTGGCACGACACCGGCAAGACGAAGGTGCTCAGCGACGTGGCGGCCAATCAGGAACTGGTCGTCAAACCGTAGCGCACGACGTTGAGGAAGGCCGGGCCCCAGCCAAAGCCGGAGGGCTTCACAGGGGCGCGCCGAGCTCGCGTAAAAAACCCCGCACGACGGCTTTTGCCGTGTGAACTCGGTAATTCCGTGTCGAACGCACGTCGTCAATAGGCGAGACGTCCAGCGTGACCGCCGCATCGACGGCCGCCGCGGTCAGCGAACCCAACGGTGTCGCGAGCACCAACTCGCGGGTGTTCGGCAAGAGAGCGGTGGTGGCTGCGACCGAGGCCATCGCGAAGCCGACCCGCGTCGTTCGACCATCGTGGAGTTCGGCGATGCCGGCGAAAGCAACTTTGGAAATCGCCTGCGCGAGGCGAGCTCCCACCTTTCTCCAACACCAAGCTGAACCGTGAGCTGGTGCGCGCAGCTCGATGGCCACGATGATCTCATCGTTCGCACGACTCGTTTGCTTGTAACCCGTCTGGAGCGCCGCCATCGGGATCTTGCGGCTCCCTCGGAGGCTCCTTACCTCGATCACCGGATCGTACGCGGCAATCGCGGCAACTCCATCGGCCGCCGGAGACGCCGTCGCGAGATTGCCACCGAGCGTACCGCGCGCCTGGATCGTTGGGCCACCGATGTCGTGGGTCATCCGCGCAACCAACGGAGCGTATTCGCGTACGATGGGATCGCGCTGCAACGCGAGATAGGTCACCCCGGCGCCGATGCGCAGGGTTGTCCCGTCAAAGCCAACGCCCAGGAGTTCCTCGAGCCGCGAGAGGTCGAGAACCCACGGCAAGGGACCGTCGACGAGCGGTCCTTGGCTCACCTGAACCATGAAGTCCGTGCCGCCAGCGAGCAACACGGTGCGCCCGCCGGTTTGCTCCCGCTGGCTCAGCAGCGCACACGCCGCATCGAGTGTTCGGGGCCTCGCAAACTCGTAACGTGGCAAGTCGGCGAGGCTCACTCCGCGGCCCCCTTATCGGACGAACGAAGGTCGTAGGCGGCGTGAAGAATGCTCTGCACGATGCGTTCGTAGCCGGTGCAGCGACAAAGATTCCCCGCAATTGCGGTACGCACCTCATTCGCGGTCGGATCCGAATTGCGACGCAACAACGCCTCGGCCGCAATCAACATGCCGGGGGTGCAAATCCCGCACTGCGCCCCACCATGCTCGGCCATGCACGCTTGCAGCGGCGCCAGATGCTCGATCGAGCCAAGCCCTTCGACCGAGACCACTTCGCGACCATCGCACTGGCCTATCGGTACGAGGCAGGCATTCACAGGCACGCCATCGAGCAAGACGGCGCACGTGCCGCATTCGCCCTCGCCGCACCCTTCCTTCGCTCCGGTGAGTCCGAGCGGACCGCGCAAGGCGTCGAGCAACCGCGCGAGAGGCGCCATGTCGACGTGACGTTGCACGCCGTTTACCTTGAGTGCGACCTTCATTGTTGTGCAGCCTCCGAGTTCGACCATGCCTGGAACAAACGCTCCGGTGTCAAAGGGAGATGATCGATGACCAGCCCCGTGGCGTGTTCGATCGCCGCCGCGATAGCCGGCGCGCCGCCATCCATCGGCAGCTCGCCAATCCCCTTCGCGCCACCCGAGGGCCCATGCGCATACGGGGCCTCCACGAGGATGGTCTCGAACGGCGGAGCATCGAGCGCCGTCGGCAAAATGTAATTCGTCATACGCGGATTCGTGATGGCTCCGTTCTTCCAGACGACCTCCTCGGAGAGCGCCCAGCCGATCGCCTGCAAGCTTCCACCTTCGAGCTGCCCTTTGCACATGAGCGGATGGATCGCCTTGCCGACATCCGCTGCGCTCCAGAATTTCAGCACTTTCACTTCAAAAGTATCGAGATCGACCTCGACCTCGGCCACGTCGCACATCCAGGCATAGACCGGATAGGCATCGCCCTTGTAGTTCTTATCGTCCCAGCTCACCCAAGCCGGGGGCTCGTATTGCACGAGCGAGAACTGCGGGCCTTCCTGGGCGAGCAAGCGGTCGCCGGCGGTCCCGAAAGCCTCACCAGGACGGCGCGCCGCCTCGACCTTATCGGCCACCTCCTTCGCCGCGCGCTCGACGATCGCTCCGACCACCATGACCGTACGCGAGGCCACCGTCGGGCCCGAGTCCGGCACGTGGCTTGTCGAGGGCACAGCGACGCTCACGTGCTCGAATGGGATCCCGGCGGCATCGGCCGCGATTTGCGCAAAGACGGTTTCGGTGCCTTGACCGATATCGGTCGAGCCTGAGCGGATCTGCAGACGACCGCCTGGCAAGAGATCGACCGCGACTTTGCCCTTCAACAGCCGCTCCCCGGAACCGGTGAAGCCTCCACCGTGCATAAACAGAGCGCAGCCGATGCCGCGCGCCCGGCGTCCCTCGAGCAACGGTCCCCTTCGCCGGCGCTCAAGGTAATCGCTCACGGCAAACGCCCGCTCGACGCACTCGGTCCCGCCCACCGAGCCGCGGAGAGTTTGACTCGTCGAGGTTTGGTCGCCCTCAACGAGCATGTTGCGAAACTTGAGTGCACCAGGATCGAGGCCGAGCTGCCGAGCGACAGCGTCGAGATGGCGTTCGATGGCCCAGATGGTCTGCGGAGCTCCGAAGCCCCGAAACGCACCATTCAAAAA
>CANMZR010000057.1 GCA_947502375.1 Polyangiaceae bacterium | reverse complement strand
AATTGTAGCGGGAACGACGAACTGGGCGTCTGCAACTGACGCGCTTGGTCAACTCACGGCCGGCCCGCTCATGAGTGCTTGATATACGGCTACTATTAGGCTAAGCTGCCATACGAGATAAGTGGCGCGATTATTCTGCCGAGCTGTAAATTAATAAAAGGCACCAATCATGAGCATCGAAATCCAACAAAATACTCCAACCACTCAAGTAATTTCCAAATTTCCTCGAGCCGTAGAGTTCTTAGTATTTTTCGGGTCGCTTGTTGCCTGGATCCGTGGCTGCACGTGGATCTATGATGGCTATGGCGGACCCGAGGATCTACAATTCCTGATCTTGGCCGTCCAGCCAATTGTGCTCGTGATTGTCGCCTCGGTTGCGCTCCGCAAGCGCATGAAGAACCTCGCAGGAGCGCCTCGGGTCATCTTGATTCGGGACGTACAGATGCTCACCTTTGGGTTTCTCATCACGCCAATGGCGGCGCCAATAGCGGCATTGAAGTTCGAACTTCGAGAGCAGACGTCCGATTTTTTAATAATGATTGTTATGGTCGCGGCCTTCTTTTTGCTGGCACACATTTTTGCAAGACTCGTGTCCGGGAACGCGCCCATCATTGGTGGTCTCGCGGTTGTCTCAGCCTTCGGCGCACTCTACCTCACCGCGAGCAGCGTCTCTTTTTTGGTCTTCGGGGGGAACTCGCGTCATTTGACGAGCTATAGCAATTCCAAGGATTTTGTGACGGCTGGAACGATGGCGTCGGCTGTTGGCATGCTCGCGAACTCAGTGTGTGTAGGTCTCCTCGGCGCGCGCGTGTTCGTGAAGCAGGCGGAGTTGCGCGAGAAATTTGCGAACTACAGTTTCTACGCTCTCGCAGGATATACTGGGATGTCCGCGCTCGGAGGTGCGTTGCGGGTATTCGGAATGTGGCCTGAAAATGGGAACAAATTGATCGACTATCATAAGGTCTTCGGCGTTAGGGGCATTGGGTTGGTTTTTTTCCTCGCTCTTGCGACCGAGTCGATCATCAAATTCATTCAGAAACCGATGATGCCTGAATTGTCACTGCCGCAGGGTGTTTCAGACGTGACGCCCATGCCGCATGTGGGAGCGATGCCCGGAATGCCGGCGATGCCGGAGCCGCAGTTCATGGTCTCGATTGCCGGCCAACGTGTGGGTCCATTCCCGGTGAGCCATCTCACTTCGTTTGTCAGCATTGCTCAGCTCACCGTTGATACGATGGTGTGGACCCAGAGCATGGCGGAGTGGTTGCCGGCAGGCAAGGTGCCGGCCTTGGGTGCCTTGTTTGAAGGGGTGGCGCCACCCTTGCCGCCTGCGTGACCAGCAACGCAAAAGCGCGTGTGCGCTAGAAATGCGGTTACTTCTGCGAGGCGCTCGCGCCCTTGGCCGAGGGACGCGGCCGTGGACCAGAACAAACGATCGTGTCGAGGGCTTGGCACCTTGCCTACAAATTGGGTTTCATTGTCGATGATGATGAAAGCATTCACCTTTTTGACCATTGAGGGCAAGTGTCTCGAGGCGCCGGAATTGCTCGCCTCAGATAGTCCTAAGTGCACAATTGTTAATGAGCTTTTCTGTTAACGTGGACGACCGCTAGGTTGCCCTAAACCCTCTTTAAGCTCTCACTTCGGTGGCCGCACCTTAGCTGCCCGTCGAAGTCGGCGAGCAGGCGCACGAGGCCGCTGCGAGACGCGGGCGAGGTGGCGAGGCGCTCGGCGAGTTCGCATTCCTGGTCGAAGAGCACGCCCGCATCGCGGGTGCTCGGCTCACGCTCGCGCTCGGCCTTAGGGTGAGTGCGTCAATCGACCGGTGCGCTCTCCCCGCGTGCCGCGTGCCAGACCGCGAGGACCTCGACCCTGCGTACCTGCTCAGCCACGCGGGAGGAGACGTGGTAGCGCGTGCGAGGAAGAAGCAGCCGTCGACAGGCGGGCAGATCGGAAAGTCTGGCTCCGCCAATCCGGTCGTTCCAATCCTACTGTCGCCGCCATGATGCTTCCCCTCGCCCTCCCCATGCTCGGCACCGCTTCCGCGCTCAGTTTCTGGTCCCGTTGCCACCGCGCCTATTTTTGTCGGTCGGCCGCCCACATGCTCCGACGATGGAGCACGCGACGAGCGCGACTCCGAACCAGCCACTCATTTTCCGCCAAGCTCGTGAAGACACAATTCACCGTGAAGACACAGTTCCTTCAAAAGGCTGGCACCGGCTCCACCCGGAGAGCAGGCCCCAGAGCGGCCCCTTACGTCAGCTCACGGTCACCACGGGCGACGAGGGCCTCGACAATTTCTCGAACGTGTTGGGCTTCGTCGCGATGCACAATCAGAAGCGCATCATCGGTCTCGACCACGACGAGGTCCCGAACGCCACAGAGCGCTATCACCCGTTTGGCAGAGCCTTCGCGCAGGTCGGTCACGTGATTGCCTTTCGCGTCCACGAAAACCACGCCTGGCGGGGCACTATTGCCGGCAGCGTCCTTCACGGCAAGCTCGCTCACGGTGAGCCAACTCCCAAGATCGTTCCACCCGAAGTCACCGGGAACCATCGCGAGCGGCCCCATTTTTTCCATCACGCCAACGTCGATGCTGACTGCCGGTAACGTTGGAAAGATCGCCTCGAGCTGCGCGGGCTCGGTCCCCAAAAGCGCCGCCGCATCGAGCGCCTCGAGACCGCGGGCCAGGAGTGGCAAGTGCTCGGCGATCGCGCGGACCATGTCGCCGGCCCGGAAAAAGAACATCCCGGCGTTCCAGAAAAACGTCCCCGCCGACAGAAAAGCCTCGGCACGCGCGCGCTCGGGTTTTTCAACGAAACGAAGGGCTTTCCAGACGGAGCCGGCGCTCCGTTCGGCCTCGATGTAGCCGTAGCCGGTCTCGGGATGGGTCGGCTTGATACCGATGGTCGTGAGGACGCCCTGGCGCGCCGATGCGACCGCCGTTTCGAGCGCGGTCCGATAGCCTCCAACGTCCGCGATATGGTGGTCACTTGGCAGCGCCATCACGACAGCGTTGGGGTCCGTACGTGCGATGACATGAGCCGCCCAGCCGATGCACGGCGCCGTGTTGCGCGCGGCAGGCTCGATGAACAATTGGCTTCGTGGCAATTCCGGGAGCGTCGTCAGCGTGGCATCAACGAGATGGGCACCGGTCGCGACCCAGAGGCGGTCGGGTCCGCAAAGCGGCAACACCCGGTCCACCGATTGCCTGAGCAGCGCACCTTCACCCGCCAGTGGCAAGAGCTGCTTCGGGCGTAGGCGCCGAGACGCCGGCCAAAACCGAGTGCCCGCTCCGCCCGCTAGAATCACCGCGTGGACCGCTTCGCTCATTGTGCCAGTGTTTAGCAAGGCTTTGGGCGCCCCGCCATGACCTTGAACGAAGCCGCAACCGACCGTGGCTCGTACGAATCTTTCGTGTAGAGTCTCCCGCCTGATGTTTGTGATGAGTGACATCCCGGTGTCCGCCGAGCAAGAAGTCCGTGCCCTGACGTATTGCCTGCTCGCGTTTGCGTACGTGGATGGCGCCCTCGACCCGCGAGAGCGGAACTACATCCTCGATGTACTCGCAGGACTCGCCGAGCAACGTGCCAACCGCACGCCCCTCTCAGCATTGAAAGCCACGCGCGAAGATTTTCTGGCACAACACTTCCGCATTTTTGAAGATTACGATTCAGGCGTTCGTGACTACTTTTCCGAGTCGGTGAGCGAAGGCGAAACGCACGCTGCCTTCATCATCAATCGACTCAAATTGGGTTGTCTTCAGCTGCTGGTCCAGTTGACCTGCGAGCTCCAGCACCTGATCGTCTCGGAAGCGGAACGCCTCATGCACGCAGATGGGTTCGTCCATCCCAACGAGGCTGCGTTCTTCGCCGAAGTCAGCGCGCTTTTGCCGACCGAAGTGAAGCTCGACGAGGGTGGCATCGAGTCCATCGAGTCCATCGAGTCCATCGAGTCGATCGAGGCCACTGAACTGCGCATCTCGAAGCCGCGCGAGCTGCCGCTCAAGAACCGCGAGAACCCCCTTTTCCTGCGAAACAACGAGTGGGAATTCTCGCGCGTTCCCGACGCATTCGCGACCGAGAGTGAAGCTGAAATCCAGCGAATCACGAACGTCCAAGGCCTCCTGACCTCCCTTCAGGCCAGCGGCAGCGGCGTTCTCGCAAACCTAAGCCAAGTGCGCGACCTCGAAGCCGGACCGCGCTGGCTCGACGGCCGAGTGTACGTGCAACGGCCGGACCCGAAACGGTCGTACGAGCTGCTTGTTTTAGGCGACCTTCATGGCTGTTACTCGTGCCTGAAGGCCGCGCTCCTGCAAGCCGAGTTCTTCGAGAAAGTAAGGCGCCACGCTGCCGCACCCGACTCGACCCCGGAAGTGTCGCTGGTGTTGCTCGGGGATTACATCGACCGCGGCCGGTTCAGTTTCAGCGGGACCGTTCGCGCCGCCCTCGCGCTCTTGGCTCGGTATCCGGGTCAGGTGGTGATGCTGCGAGGCAACCACGAACATTACATTCAGATAGGCGAGCGCACCGTGACCCCGGTGCGACCATGCGAGGCCCTCGACTCACTGGCGGGCCTCGACGCAGAGCGACTCCTCAAAGCCTACTGCCGACTGTTCGAGAACCTACCGACGAGCTTCCTTTTCGGTGAAACGCTGTTCGTTCACGGAGGGATCCCCCGCGAGGAGACGCTTGCCAAGAACTGGCAAGGCTTGAAGAGTCTGAACGACCAAAGCCTCGCTTTCGAAATGATGTGGAGCGACCCGAGCGACGTCGACGCAGTCCCTCGCGAGCTGCAAAAAGAAGTCGCCCGCTTCGGTTTCGGCCGGCGTCAATTTCAGCAGTTCATGAAGACGATCGATTGTCGCTTGATGGTGCGTGGCCACGAGCGCGTGGTCGAGGGAATGCGCGTAACCTACGACACTCCTGACGCGAAGCTCGTGACCTTGTTCTCGGCCGGGGGTCGAGAGAACCAGGACTTGCCGGGGAAGAGCAACTACCGGGCCGTCACGCCAATGGCGCTGCAGATGTTCCACGAGAACGGTGTGACGGAACTGGCACCGTTCGTCATCGACTATAAAACGTACAACGAGCCCGAGTTCAACGCATTCTACGAAGCCGAAATGGCGAATGCGGCGCGGACGTGATCCGTGATAACGAGGAGCTGTGGCGGCAAATGAACAGGAGGCACGGGTGAACTCTGCGAAGTTGACGCTGAATGTGGCGGGTGTTGAAAAGACGATCGACTTTCCGGTCATCGTCGGCAGCGAGAACGAAGTCGCCATCGACATCCGTGATCTGCGAGCCAAAACGGGGGCGATTGCACTCGACCCGGCGTTCGGAAATACCGGGTCTTGCACCAGCGCGATCACCTACATCGATGGCGACGCGGGCATTCTTCGGTACCGAGGCATCCCAATCGAGCAGCTCGGTGAACATTCGAGCTTTGTCGAGACGAGCTACCTCCTCATCAACGGACGCTTGCCGAACAAGATCGAGCTGAGTGAATACTCCCGCAAGCTCACCATGCACTCGCTCATCCACGAGGACATGAAGCACTTCTTCGACGGCTATCCGTCGACCGCGCATCCGATGGCGATTTTGAGCGCCATGGTCTGTTCGCTCTCGAGCTTCTACCCCGAGGCCCTCGACGCGACGAACACGGAGCTGTTTGACATCACGGCGACGCGGCTTTTGTCGAAGGTCCGCACGATTGCTGCGTTCTCGTACAAGAAGTCAATCGGTCAGCCGGTGATGTATCCGCGCAACGACCTCAGCTACTGCGCGAACCTGTTGCAAATGATGTTCGCGACGCCCTGTGAACCGTACGAGCCCGATGAAGAGGTCGTCAAAATCGTCAATCTGCTGCTGATTCTCCACGCAGACCACGAGCAAAATTGCTCGACGAGCACGGTTCGCATGGTCGGCAGCGGGCAAGCCAACCTCTTCGCGTCGGTCGCTGCCGGTATTTGTGCGCTCTGGGGACCACGTCACGGCGGAGCAAACCAAGAAGTCATCGGAATGCTCGCGGAAATTCAAGCCAACGGGGGTGACGTATCCAAGTTCCTTGCGCTGGTAAAGGACAAGTCCAGCAGCGTGAAGCTCATGGGCTTCGGACATCGCGTTTACAAAAACTTCGACCCACGCGCCATTCTCATCAAGAAGGCCGCTGACAGCGCGCTCGCGAAGCTCGGGAAGCCAGACCCCTTGCTCGACGTCGCCAAGCGGCTTGAGGAAGCCGCGCTGAAGGACAGCTACTTCATCGACCGCAAGCTCTACCCGAACGTCGACTTTTACAGCGGCATCATTTACCGCGCGCTTGGCTTCTCGACGAACATGTTCACGGTGCTTTTCGCGCTCGGGCGGCTACCGGGCTGGATTGCGCAATGGAAGGAAATGAACGAGGATCCGAGCACTCGTATTGCGCGGCCACGTCAGATCTACACCGGCAACGTGGCTCAAGATTACGTGTTGATCGACTCGCGCGAGTAGCCCGGGCGCGGGGCAGGTTTGAGGTGGCGCGCGCACTGACCGCGTCGCCGATGGCACCCGGCGGCAGCGGTGCTCCGTTGGTCGTTGGCACGGTAGTCGCTGGCCTCGCTGTGGCCGTCGGTCGCCGTCAACCCCGCCGCTGAGCCACCTCAGCACGCCATACGGGCGCCGCGTCCGTGCTGCGTGAACATTGTTTCTCCCAAACACTTCGCAGGGAGGCGGAGACGCGCTATCGAAGAGAGACCATGACAAAGTTCCTTCGCGCTGCTGCCGCCTTCGCCGCCTTGTCGCTCGCCATGCTGCCGACGATGCCCGCTCGGGCGGAATCGGGGGAGGAGTACCTCGCGAAGGTCGAGAAGGCCCTGAACAACTGGAAAACGCTCGACTCCCAGTTCGTGATTACCACCAAGAGCGGAGGCTCGACCGCGATCCTGAAACTCAGGAACCGCATGCAAAACAAAGGCGCATACAACAAGCAGTTCGTGGACATCAGCGAGCCCGCCGACATGGCCGGGACCAAGGTGCTCACGAAGACGCCGGAAAAAATGTACATCTACCTGCCCTCATTCAAGAAGGTTCGCCGCATCGCGAGCCACATGAACGAGCAGGGTTTTCTGGGAACGGCGCTCGCGTCGAAGGACATGACGTTGACGCACTATGGCGAGGGCTTCACAGCGACGGTCCTTTCGGACTCGGGCAATGACCTCGAGCTGAAGCTCACTGCCAAGAACGACAAGGCGCCTTATCCACGCCTCGATCTCACCATCGATAAGACGCGCATGGTCCCCTCGATTGTGAAATTTTACGGCGAATCGGACAAGCACCTGAAGACGGAGACACGCTCGGATTACGTTTGCGAAACGGGCTATTGCATGCCGAAGACCCTGGCGATGGTGGACCACGCGAAGGGGGTCGCGTCGACCATCAAGCTCATCTCGTACAAGATCAATCCCGAGCTCGATAAGGGCCTCTTTTCGAAGCGCAACCTCAAGTGAGCGTCCCGCCGGCGCGAGCGACTCCGCAGGCGCGGTGTTGGCGCGACGGGGCACGCCTCGTGTGTCAGACGGCAAGACTGGCCCTCATCGCCGCGTTGGGTGGGTGCGCGCCGTCCGAGGCCGCGACGGCACCGGCTCGAAGCCCCGCAGTCGCCCGCGCAATCGGCACGACGGCATCCACAAGCGTCCCTGAGGCTCTGCCGTCGCACAGCGAGGCCGCGTTGCCATCGCTTGCGCAAAGCACGGTGGCGGCAATTCCTCTTGCGGCGCCGGCAACCGCACCGCGCATCCAGCTTGGCGGCAAGCGTGCCGTAGGCGGGCAGCACGGCATGGTCGCGAGCGAGGACGTGCTAGCGACGCGCATCGGCGCCGAGGTGTTGCATCAGGGCGGTAACGCAGTCGATGCCGCCGTTGCTGTCGCGTTCGCCCTCGCGGTGACGCATCCGGTGGCCGGGAGCCTCGGTGGCGGCGGCTTCATGCTCGCGCGACTCAAGGATGGGACCGTTCACGCGCTGGACTTTCGCGAGCGCGCACCCGCCCACGCGACCGTAAGTTTGAATGAAAAGCAGCTGAAAGCCGGGGGCCACGGCTATTTATCGGCGCCCGTACCGGGGCTCGTCGCAGGCCTTACGCTGGCCCGGGAAAGCTTCGGTACACAGCCCCTCGCCAAGCTCATCCAACCAGCCCAACGTCTCGCCACCGACGGGCACGCGTTGAGTGCGCGTCAAGCGCGGCTCCTCGCCAGCTACTGGACGAGTTTTAAAGATCCCGAGCTCCGTAGACTTCTAGGGCATGCGAAGAAACCTCTCCGCGAGGGAGCGCTCTGGAAGCAACCGGAGCTTGCGGCCACGCTCAAGGCGATAGCCGAGCACGGCGCGGCGGGCTTCTACCGAGGTCCCGTCGCGCACGCGATTGCGACGGCGATGGCCCAGCATGGCGGTCTCGTGGACGAAGCGGATCTGGCGTCGTACGAAGCCAAAGAGCGCGCACCCTTGCACCTCCACTACCGCGGTCTGGACGTCTTCACGATGCCGCCGCCATCGATGGGCGGGGTGGCCCTCGCGGGAATTCTAGCGAACCTCGAGCTCGAACGTGCGTACGAGGCACCGGCTAACTCGCCGGCGTTCGATCACGCCTTCATCGAGAGCGCGCGCCGCGCTTATGCCGACCGCCGCAGCGTCGGCGTCGATCCCGACGTGGGCGATCACGCGAGGCACACGAGCTTGCTCGCACGGCTGCTCGATCCCCAGTACCACGCCTCACGTAGGCCGCCTTTCGACCCCGATCAGGCGACGCCTTCGGCCGCAATCCTTCCCATCACCGACGCGCCGGAGCCCAATGAATCGCAGGAAACGACGCACTTTTCGGTGACGGACGAGCTGGGAAATGCCGTCGCCTGCACGCTCACGCTGTCGGCCGCTTTTGGTGCCTGGGTCGCCGTCCCGAAAGCCGGCGTCATCCTATCGAATGCGATGGGCGCGTTCTCGCCGAGCGGGCTCAACGTCGTCGCGCCAAACAAGCGCATGGCCAGCTCCATGTCACCCACCCTGGTCCTACGCGAAGGAAAAACGCTGGCGGTCATTGGCTCTCCGGGCGGCGATACGATCCCCAACACGGTGGCTCAGGTGTTCGTGAACCTCGTCGATCACGGGATGACCATCGACCAGGCCGTCGATGCCCCGCGCCTTCACCACCAGCACCGCCCCGACCGCGTCCGCATCGAGCGCCGACGCCCTCCCTCGGACGAAATCCTCGCCGAATTGAAGCGAATGGGGCATCGGGTGACCAAGGGCAACGATCAAGGCGCGGCCAATTGCATCGTCCTCGACCCGGACTCGACGGCGGCCTACGGGTACGCGGATCCGCGGAAAGGCGGGCTCGCGCTCGGCCCTCTCGACGTCGTCCGCTAACTCGGTCGCAGAGGCCGAAGAAACCAAAGTTCCGAAGGTGCTCGACGCTTCAAGGCTTCGGGTGAGCCAGCAAAAATTCGATGGTTCGCTTCGTGAACTCCGCCGTGAGCACCGGGATGTGCGAGCCACCCTCGATCGTCCAGAGCTCGAGCGCCGTCGTCGCTTTGCAATTCGGATAACGCTCCACCTTCGTCTCCGCCCCGGCGAGGTTCTTTTCGAGATCGATTGGCGGCGATGAGGCGTCCACGGTGGTCGAACAACCGTTCAGCGATACCCAGTCGAGCACCGTGGTCTGGGCGCTCGGGTAAGGGGAGGCGCCGAAGTTGCCACCCTCGTAAAGCACCGTCGCGTCCGCCGTTCCGTGGACTTGCAGGACGCTCACCGGTTCGCTCGGCTTGCACGCCGTCGGCGTCGCCGTCATCGCGCCTGCGAGGCTCACGATGGCAGCCACCTTGTCAGCATGCTCGCAGGCCATTCGATAGGACATGAACCCACCGTTGGAATGCCCGATGAAAAATACGCGCTTCGCATCGACCTTGTAGGCGCCGGAGATCTCGTCAATTACCTTGGTCAGGTAACCGGAATCGTCCACATCGAGCTTTCCGAAGTTGCAGCAAGCATCCCCGGCGTTCCAGAACTTGTTCTTGCCTGCATCGGGCGTCCCTTCCGGGACCGCGTAAATAAATCCAAGGTCTTCCGCATAAGGCGCGAGCTTGAAATACAGCTCCTGAAGGGTCCCGTTGGCGCTGTAGCCATGCAGGAGGACAACGAGTGGGACCGCCTTCGAGCCGTCGTAGCTCGAAGGCACGACGAGCTTCACGGGACGGTCCCCACCGATGACGAGTTCGCCACCGGTCGAGCTGCTACCGGCCGCCGAACCCACCGAGCCGACCGAGCCCACCGAGCCGGTGGCGTTGGAAGATTCCGTCGACGAACAAGCTGCCGTGAGCACCAACCCAAGAATCGCTGAAGCACGCATCGCCTGGGAGTCTATGCCGTTCACGGGCCGTCTTACAGTTCAATGAGGGCGCTCGGTGGCGACGCGCCCGCCTTGACGCACGTGGGCCCTTCGATCACGGTCCGCGCGGTATGATCCCCCGCTACACTCCCGCCGAATTTCTGGAGCTTTGGTCCCCGCTCACCCGTTTTCGAGCCTGGTTGGCGGTCGAGCTTGCCGCGTGCAAGGCCATGGAAGAGGCAGGCGTGGTGCCCGAAGGAACGGCCGGGCGACTCCGCGCATTGAACCTGCCGCTCGACCCCGAGCGAATCGATGCCATCGAGCGCACGACGAAACACGACGTCATCGCATTCCTGACGCACGTCGAAGAGCTGGCCGGTCCTGACGCGCGCTGGTTGCACTTTGGGATGACTTCGAGCGATGTGCTGGACTCGAGCTTCGCGATGCTACTCGTAACGGCCTGCGACCTCCTCGCTCCACGCCTCGACCGCTTGCTGCTCGCGCTCGCGAAGCGCACCTGTGAGCATCGGCACACGACGATCATCGGACGCAGCCACGGGATCCAAGCGGAGCCTCTGCGCTTCGGAATGGTCTTAGCGGGGCACCTCGCCGAGCTCAAGCGGGGCCGGCAGCGACTGCGCGTCGCACGAGAGGAAATCGCAGTCGGCAAGCTCGCAGGTGCCGTCGGGAGCTACGCGCACCTGTCTCCGGACCTCGAAGAAAAAGCCCTTAAAACGTTGGGCTTGCGACCAGAAACCGTATCGACCCAGGTGGTCGCACGGGACCGCCATGCCGCCTTCTTCAGTGCCCTCGCGCTCATCGCCGCGAGCATCGAACGGCTGGCAACGAACATTCGACATTGGCAGCGGAGCGAGGTCGGCGAAGCCGAGGAAGCCTTCACTCGGGGTCAAAAGGGCTCGAGCGCGATGCCGCACAAGCGCAATCCGATCTTAAGCGAAAACCTGTGCGGACTCGCGAGGGTCGTGCGAGCAGCCGTCGTTCCGGCACTCGAAAACGTGGCGCTCTGGCACGAGCGTGACATCTCTCACTCCTCAGTCGAGCGAATGATTGCGCCGGACGCGACCGCCACCCTCGGCCTCATGCTCGAGCGGGCCGCCGGCCTCATCGAAGGGCTCGTCGTTTATCCGGATGCGATGGCGCGAAACCTCGAGCGCTCGGGAGGCCGTTGTTACAGCGAGGGCGTGCTTCTAGAGCTCGTTCGCGCGGGCATGGCGCGCCAGGATGCTTATGTCGTCGTGCAACGTTCGGCGATGCTGTCTTTCGAAGGACAGGGAGACTTTCAGGAACTGCTAGCCGCGGATCCGGAAGTGCTCCGCGTTCTTTCAGCCGGTACGCTGGCCACCTGTTTCGACCCCGAGCACGTGCTCCGGTGGAGCGATTCGGTCATCGATCGCGCGCTGGGGGCAGCATGATGCGGCGCCAGGGTGCGGTCGTCTTTTTGGGCGCGGCGCTGAGCATTCTCGGCTGCACGCCCAAGAGCCCCGCGGCGGCTCCTTCTGGAGGCTCGCAAGCCAGCTCGTTCACGAGGCTCGCCGACACTCTCCTCGACCAATGGCTCGAAGATTCGCCAGCCTGGGGGCGCCAGGTCGGTCTTCACAAATACGACGGCCGGGTAGCTCACCTCGCCGCCACCGAGCTCGAACGGCATGCCCGTTGGCTCGACGAGGGGGTCGCCGCGCTCGAAGCGTTCGATAGCATCGCTCTCACGCCGGACTCACGGCTGGACCGCGCGATGCTCCTCAACCGGATGAAGCTCGAACGCTTCAACCTTCGTATCCGTGAACTGCCGCGCACCGACGCACGCTTCTACGAAGAGCTGTTCGACGTTTCGAGTTACGTCAATTTCGATTACGCGCCGCTTGACGAGCGCGTCCGAAGCCTGGTGCAACACGAGGAGAGCGCGCTCGAACAAACGCCGCATATCCTGAAGAATCTGCAGCCCGTTTTGAGTCGCCCGGGCCTGCAGACAGCCATCAAGAATTATCGAGGATTCGCTGAGTATTATCGCGGCGACGTCGCGAAGCTCGCCCGAATGGTGAACGACCGAGCGCTCCTCGCCCGCTTCGAGAACGCGAACGAGGCGCTCGCGAAAGCTGCGGAGACTTTGGCCGAAAAACTGGAGTCCGAATGGCTGCCTCGCGCCAGCGAGACCGCGCACGTCCTCGGGCCAGCGAAATATTTAGCCTTCGTCGAAGCACAGGAGGGGCGACCCATTGAGCTCGAGGCCTTCACGCGAATGGCCGAGGACTCCCTTCGAGAAAACCGGGCGGCTTACGAAAAACTGCTCCCGACGGTGAAGGTTACGCGCCCCAAGGCCGACGAGCTCGTGGCCGAGGCGACGCGCATCATGAACGAATCACGCCAGTTCTTGCTCGATAAGCGGCTTGTGAGCTTCCCGAGCGACGAGCGTGCCCTCGTCCAGGTTTCGCCTCCCTACATGCGCTGGAATGCAGCCTTTCTCAACATGCCCGGTCCTTACGACTCGGTGCATCAAGGCTACTACTACGTGACGCTCCCCGACCCGACATGGAGCGCGGCCGAGCAAGAAGAGTACGTCTTCGCACGTGGCACGCTGCTCGCGACCACCGTTCACGAAGTGTATCCAGGTCATTTTTTGCACGGGTTATGGACGCGCCGTGCTCCCACGCGGAGCCAACGCATGGGCGACAGCTACTCCTTTACGGAGGGCTGGGCGCATTACGTCGAGCAGATGATGGTCGACGAGGGTTTTGGTTCGGACGATCCGCAGAACCGGCTCGGACAGCTTGGCGACGCCCTCTTGCGCAACTGTCGATTCGTGGTTTCCATCGGTATTCACGCTCGAGGAATGAGCATGGCCGAGGCCGAACGGCGGTTCATCGAAGACTGCCACCAGGACCGGGCCGGAGCTCGAGAACAAGCGACTCGCGGAACCTTCGACCCCGGCTACTTCGCCTACACGCTCGGCAAACTTCAGTTGCTGGAGCTAAGAAAAGAGGCGCAGCAGCGGCTCGGAAAACGCTTCGATTTGCGGGCCTTTCACGATGCCGTCCTCTCGCATGGCGCCCCACCCGTGGCGCTCATTCGTGACCGAGTCCTCGGCGATCTCGAGCAGAAAGCGGCCGCTTCCGCAGCCACCGACCGCTGATAAAAAACGTCAAAGTTTAGCCAAGGCCGCGGTCATTCGCTCGGGATCACGGAGGATCATCGTCTGGGTCGTGCGAGCGACGAGGCGTCCCGCGTCATCCCAGATATCGGCATCGGCGGTGGCATAACCCCCGAACGCTCGCTGGCACCGGGAGTCGACGAGGAACCACTCCGCATCACTCGACTCGATGAAGTGAACCGTGAGGTCGAGACTCGGCGCGAAAAAAGGTTTGTCAGGTCCGAGGTGATTCGCGAGCGCCCCCGGCATCGTGTCGGCAATCGGCGGAATCGCAAAAGGATCGAGCACCCCCGACGCAAGGCGCTGCGGTTCCTTGTAGCGGTACCAGCAGGCCCATCGCGCGTCCGTGCCCTGCCAGCCAGTCGGCTCCCAAAGGCGAGCACCATGGGCGAGTCGCATCTCGAAGTTCTCGAAAAATGGGCGAGAGCGCCGACCTGCCGCCATCCGAACCTCATTGCCCGCGTCGGGACAAGCAGCCGGTCCGGGCAGCGTAGGGCGAGCCAGCCCAAGCACCTCATAGCCACTGCGTGCGCGCGCAAAGGTCGCGCTCACTTCGAGACCGGGCCCGGGTCGCTTGGTTGACGAGAGCGCCGCCCGAAGCTGCACGGCCGCTCCACCCGAGCGGATCACCTCCACCCGAACTTCGAGGGGACCGGCGGGCACCGGGCTGCAAAACAGCGCATTTGCGCTCACGGGGCGAAAGGTCGCATCCCCGAGCTCGGCCGCCATGGCGCGCATCGCCACGGTCATGAGGACGCCCCCCGAAGGCGTGAGGTAACTCCAGTCGTCATCGAGATCGGCGACGTACCAGCCAGGGGCGCTAGCGAGTTTCGCGACGGCGGTCGAGCGAGCGAGAGATGCGACCATGGAAGGGATGTAGCGCGTGAAGGCCGCGACCGGAAGCGTGAGGACGGACGAGCATGCCCTTGGACGCACCACGGTCGCAGACTACATTGACGTCGACGGCACGCATGAAGCACCTCTTTGACGTCCGACCACGCGTGAGCGAGCCCTATCCGGTCCTTTGCGGAGAAGGCCCCGTTGACGCACTCCATTCCGTATGGCGTCCCGAGTGGCGACAAGCCGTGGTGGTGGGGGATTCGAACACGGCAGCGCTCTTCGGAAAGCCGCTCGCGCTCCGTTTGCGAGAGCTCGGCTGCGAGGTGCTCGAGCTCGAATTTCCTGCGGGTGAACCATCCAAGACGCGCGCCACGAAAGAGCGGCTCGAAGATGCGATGCTAGCGGCCCGCATCGAGCGCGGCGCGTGCATCGTTGCCGTGGGAGGCGGCGTCGTGCTCGACCTCGCGGGGTTCCTTGCCGCGACTTATTTGCGGGGAATTGCGCACATTCACGTCGCGACGACGCTGCTCGCGCAGGTGGACGCTGCCATCGGCGGAAAGACGGCCGTTGACACCCCGTTTGGGAAGAATCTGATCGGAGCGTTTCACCACCCACGAGCGGTCTTGCTCGACCAGGCCGCGCTCCGCTCACTCCCCCTCGTCGAGCTTCGCCATGGGCTTGCAGAGTGTGTGAAACACGCCGTAATTCGCGATGAAATGCTGTTCAAATCGCTCGAACGGCTGACGAGCTTCGATGACCCGCCGAGCGCCGAGCTCATCCTGCGCTCGGTCGCCGTGAAGGTCGCAATCGTGGCCGTGGACCCACTCGAGCACGGCGAGCGCAGAAGCTTGAATTTCGGTCACACCGTCGCCCACGCGATCGAAGCTGCCACCAACCACACGACGGCCCACGGCGCGGCGGTGGCCATTGGAATGATCATCGAGGCGCGTTTGGCGGTCATGAAAGGCTGGCTACCCAAAGACGCTCTCGACCGCATCGTGGCGTTGCTCGAACGCATCGGGTTACCGGTCCGCGCCCCATGCGCATTCGATGCGGCAGCGCCGTTCTTCGCAATCGACAAAAAGACTTCGGAAGGTCGCATCCAGTGTGCGCTCCCGGAGCAACTCGGCGTCTTTGGAGCGCACGACGGGCAGTGGACCCGAAGCGTGACGCTCGCTGAGCTGTTGCGGGCGTGGACCTGAGCCATGCTGTGCATCACGGGAGCCGAAGGGTCGCTTGCCGCGTGGGAGCGACGCGTCTTGACGAGTGACCGTCGGTGCCTCGAAGCGGGACTCGCATTGCCACTCCATGAACTACGGCTCGATGCACTCGACGCCATCGACGACGAGGTCTTTGAGCGCCTTCGCGAGCGCCGAAAACGGACCGTCGTCTGTTGCCGACCGCTCTCGCAAGGGGGGCACTTTCGGGGACCACCGAACGAGCGCATCGAGCTCCTGCACCGGGCAGCCAAAGCCGGCCCCGCCTGGCTCGATGCAGAGGCCGAGCTCGGCAGAAACGAGCTTCTGTCCCTGCGCGCCTGCTTGGCCTCGGGCGAGTCCGAAGGGCGCGGAAAGCTGATGATCTCATGGCATGAGTTTGGGAGTTTCCCGGCGGATCTTGGGCGCCGCGTTCGCAGGCTTGAGGCGCTCGGCGGAGACGTACTGAAGCTTGCAATTCAGCTCGAAGACACCGCCGAAGTGGGCCAGCTTATCGCTGCCTTTGACGGCGTGATGCTACCCCGCGTCGTCATCGGGATGGGTGCGGCTGGGTTCGTCACGCGCTCCCATTATCGAGCACTGGGATCGCTCTTCACGTACGTGAGCGCGAGCGACGAGCAGGCCACGGCGCCCGGTCAATTCAACCTCGAAACCGCGATTCAACTCGGGCTTCCCGGTTCGGCCACAACGCCGATCTATGGAATTGTTGGCGGCCCGCAGGTGCTGGCCTCGCCGGGCCTTCGAGTGCACAACCGCTTTTTTCGTTCACGGGGACTCGCGTCGAGCTACGTGCCCATCGTCACCCGAACGCTGGCCGAAACATTGCCCGTCCTCGAGTCACTCGGGGCCGTAGGACTCAGCGTCACGATGCCGCTCAAGCTCGCCGCCGTTTCCCTGTGTGCGACCGACAAACTCGCAGACGAAGTGGGTGCTGTGAACACGTTGCGCTACCGGAAACGCTGGGAAGGCACGAACACCGACATCGAAGGTGTCCAGAGGCCCCTCAGCGTTCATGTGCAAGCGCTTGGCCTCAGGCGGGCCGTCATCCTGGGCAGTGGTGGCGCAGCTCGTGCGGCCCTCGTAGCCTGTCGCGAACTGGGTCTCGCGGTCGAGATCCACGCCCGCTCGCTGGCTGCCGCGCGCTCATTTTCGGAAGGACGCGCGACGCTTGAACCGTGGGATATGCGAGGAAAAAACGGC
>CANMZR010000056.1 GCA_947502375.1 Polyangiaceae bacterium | reverse complement strand
GAGCCGCCACGGCGCTCTGCCTTCTCTGAGCCGTCACGGCGCTCTGCCTTGACGATGCTGGCCTTTCAGTCGCTTCAGGCCTAGCGCCGAGTGCGCGGGAGCCCTTGACCGTCCGCTACCGATGACCATCCGCTACCGATGACCGTCCGCTACCGATGACCGTCCGCTGACGACCTCTTTTGTTGTCGCTGGTTGCTGGTAAAATGAAAACGAATACCGTAGGCTTTCAGTTATGACTTTCAAAATCGTGCATTCAGTGGCGTCTCTCTCGTTAAGCCTTCTCATCGTTGCAGGTTGTGCGTCCAAGAACGACACCACGGCCAGCAGTGCAGCCTACAACTGCGGCAACGGTGGAGCCTCCGCCGCGGACACCGTGACGACCGGCGCCACGGAGGCCAGCTCCGTAACCGGCACGGCGACAAACGCAACCACCGCGACGGGAGCGTCGGCGCAATCGGCGCAATCGACCAATGCGGCGAGCTCCACCGTCGCCATGGCGGCGTCCGGCGCCATGGCGGCCTCCGGTGCCACCTCGGGCGGCGGCGGCACGTGCGACAAGGCGACCTGCAGCGGAGCGAACTGCTGCTGCGCTTTCATGGGTCAGAATCTCTGCATTGCCTCTGCCATGTGCAGCATGGGCGGCGGCACGTGCCAATGAGCCGCTCGCGCTGAGGCCTCGCACGGAGACTTAGTGCCGCCTTCACGGGTGGCACGGGTTGCTCGGGAGAAGCTTCGGGCGGTCGGAGAAACCGGGGCTCACGACGAAAGCTGTGAGTTCCGCAAGGGAGGTTTGCGGATGGGCTCTCGTGGGCTCACGCAAACAAATCGAGATGGCGCGCAAACGCCCCGGCTGCGTAATAAACGAACACAAGCCGCGCGAGCGAAACCTGGCGACCCGTCGCCAAGGGATGCCATTTGCGGGGCTGGAGCGGCACGCCGTCGAGCTTGGTTCCGTTGAGAGAGCCGAGATCTTGTAGCGCGGAAGCATCGGTAAAATTGAACGCGCAATGGCGCGCAGACAGCGTGTACTCAGGGATCCAGACGTCGCAGTCTGCACCTTGTCCTACGAGAACGTGGGTGTCGGGACGGTCGAGGATCCGGCGGCGCAGCAACCATACTCGCTCGACGAGCGACTCGACCGGTGCGTACTCGACGTGACCGAGCATCGGATGGGTACGCCGACCGGCGAGCTTTGCTGGAGCAAGCTCTCCCACAATCGTGTGAACCACGAGCGCTGGGAAGCTCCACTTCATCAAGAATTCCTGCTCGCTCAGTGCCCGACGAAGCGCCACGAATTCGCGTAAATAACGGGGTTCCGAGTCTTCTGCTCTGGCCATAGCGACGTTATCCTTCGGCGGTGATAGCAGCGAGACAGGCGCGTCGATGCGTGCCGATGGATGCGACCGAAACGTCAATGCACGCTTGGCCACTTGCGCGAATCACGAGCCGCTCTCCGCCGGTCACCCCGAGGCGGAGAGCGCGAAGACCGAGCGCATCCGCACGGCGAGCCAGCTCCGAAAACGCAGCCGAATGGCACGTTACAACGACGCGCGAAGGTGCTTCGCCGAAGAGCTGCTCCGCGCGGGGAACGTCCGATCGGGGCAGGTCGATGTCGGCTCCCAGGTCGTCGGCGCCGACGCGCTCATTGGATGCACACTCGGCCAGCGTCACCGCGAGCCCGCCATCCGAGACGTCATGCGCACTCTGGACGAGGCGCGGTTCGCTTCGAATGCTCTCGAGCAGCAACCGTTGAAGGTTCACCTCATGGACGAGGTCGAGTCTTGGAGGCGCGCCCTTCACTTCCCCGGTATGAGCGGCGACGTATTCGGAGCCACCAAGGGGCCCCGCCTTCGCATTCGATGCCGCCAACAAGACGACGTCGAGCCCCGCTGCGGGAAAGCAGGCACCGGTTGCATGCCGCACATCGAGGAGCTGACCGACGCCCGCGATGGTGGGAGTCGGCAAGATCGGGCGACCGTCCGTCTCGTTGTAGAGGCTGACATTTCCCGACACAATCGGCACCGACAGCGCACGTGAAGCGGCTGCGATTCCATCGATGGCGCGCGCGAACTGACGCATCACGTGGGGACGTTCGGGGGAGCCAAAATTCAAACAATCGGTGAGACCAATCGGCTCGGCGCCGACACACACCAGGTTTCGGCACACCTCGGCGACGGCCATCGCGGCACCTTCGTACGGATCAAGCTCGCAAAGCCGGCCATTGCAATCCGAAGTGAAGGCCAGCCACTTGTCGATGGTCCCGGCATCCGTCTCACATGGAACCCGCACGATGGCCGCGTCGCCACCGGGTCCCGCCAACGTCCCGCCGCGAACGATCGAGTCATACTGCCGATAAACCCAGGCTCGCGAGCCCAAGTTGGGGCTTCCGACCATCCGAAGAAGCTCATCGGAATAGCTCGCGGGCTCAGGAATGGTACGCGGATCAAAAGCGTGCCGCGCCTCGAGCGAGGAGTCGTCCGCTTGAGGCCGGTCGTACTTCGGCGCTTCGTCGGCCAGAAACCCAACCGGCAGATCGCAAACGACCACCGGTGCGCGCGCGACCGACGAGGGGACGAGTGGATCGTAGCCGGGAGTCGCCAGCACCACCCAGCGACCGCTGTCGGTGACTTTGCCTATCACGGCCACGTCGAGGTCCCACTTCTCGCAGATCGCTCGGACATGCGGCTCGTTTCCCGGCTTGCACACGAGCAACATGCGCTCCTGCGATTCACTGAGCAGCATCTCGTATGGATGCAGGCCCTTGGCACGCCGCGGCACCGCATCGAGGTCGAGCTCGAGACCGCTACCCGAACGCGCCGCCATTTCCACCGACGAGCTCGTGAGCCCCGCGGCTCCCATGTCCTGAATGCCTATCAACAGGTCTTGCGCGAAGATCTCGAGACACGCTTCGATCAGCAATTTCTCTGTGAATGGGTCACCCACTTGAACCGTAGGTCGCTGGCTCGGCCCGTCGGCGCTGAACTCGTCGCTCGCCATCGTCGCGCCATGGATCCCGTCACGACCGGTCTTCGCGCCAACGTACATGACGGGATTGCCGACCCCGCTCGCACGACCATAAAAAATGCGGTCCGTTCGCACGACGCCGCAGGTAAACGCGTTGACGAGAATGTTGCCGTCGTAAGCCTTGTCGAAGAAAAGCTCGCCTCCGACCGTGGGCACCCCGACGCAATTTCCATAGCCGCCAACGCCCGCCACGACTCCGTGAAGGAGCGCCCGGGTTCGCGGATGCTCGGGTCGCCCGAAGCGCAGCGAATCCAGGTTGGCTATCGGTCGTGCGCCCATCGTGAACACGTCGCGCAAGATGCCTCCGACACCCGTCGCCGCGCCCTGGTAGGGCTCGATATACGAGGGGTGATTGTGCGACTCCATCTTGAACACGACGGCGAAACCATCACCGATATCCACCACGCCGGCGTTCTCGCCGGGGCCCTGAATGACGCGCGGACCGGTGGTCGGCAGCCGCCCAAGATGAAGCCTCGAGCTCTTGTAGGAACAGTGCTCGCTCCACATCACGCTGACGACACCAAGCTCCGCGTAGCTTGGGACCCGTCCGAGCACCGACAGCACCCGCTCGTACTCGGCCGCGGTCAATTTGTGCCCAGCGGCAAGGGCAGCGTCCACACTCGGATCGCCGGGAAACGCTTGGATGAAGCTCATCTAGGGATCCGTCCTACGGCGCTGCGCGTCGAGCCGCAAGCCCTGGCCGCACAAGTGCTCTAGAGTGAGCATCATGGCGTCCCTTCCGATCTTGCAACTCGGGCATCCGAACCTGCGACTCCGCGCGCGCGAAGTTTTGATGGACGAGCTTCTCGGCGATGAACTGCAGCATTTCATCGATGACCTCATCGAGACCATGCACGCCGCAAGCGGTGCCGGGTTGGCCGCATCCCAGGTCGATCGCCAGGTGCGGATTTGCGCCATCGAAGTCAAAGACAACCCGCGCTACCCCTACAAGCCCAACATCCCGCTGACCGTGCTCGTCAATCCCATCCTCGAGCCGCTCGGTTGCGACCGCTTCGACAACTACGAGGGCTGCCTCAGCGTTCCCAATTTGCGCGGCCTGGTGAAGCGACACGCGGAGCTGCGACTCACGGCATGGGACCGGCACGGAAAACCGATCGAGCGCGTCATCCGAGGGATCACGGCCGGGACGTTTCAACACGAGGTCGATCACCTCGACGGGCTGCTTTTTATCGACCGGGTCGAGGACACGCGCTCACTCGCGACCTGGGACCAGTGGAAAGCCCACCACGAAGCCGCCTTCGTCGAAACCGTGCGCAACGTGGTTCAACGCTACGGAAGCTGAGCGATGCGTTTCCTTGTTTTCGTTGTTGCGTTCCACGCTGTCGGTTGTGGTGCGACACCAAGTCCATCTGCGCCTGAGAGCCTGCAACCTCCGCGGGAATTGACGATTCTTTACACTGCCGACGAGCACGGCTGGCTCGCCGCGAAAAAGGATGCCTACGCGCACCTTGGTGGCGCCTCGCAGTTTCTTTCCGCCCTCATCGACCACGAACACCACTGCCCGGGCTCACTCGATCGCGGCGGCGTGGCGATTCATCCGCGACGCGACCATTGCCCCTCGAAGACGTTGCTCTTGTCCGGCGGCGACAACTTCACGGGGCCAGCCCTCTCCACGCAGCTGCGCGGGCAGCCCGTGGCCGATACGATGCGCGTTCTCGGCTATTCGGCAGCGGCCTTCGGCAACCACGAACTCGATTTCGGTCGCGAGGCTTTTCTCAGCAATCGCGAGCGTTCGGGCGTTCGTTATCTCGCCGCGAACATGGTTCACGAAGACGGCTCCGCAAGCGACCTCGCCGAGCCTTACGCCATCTTCGAACGAGACGGCATTCGCATTGGAGTCATTGGGATTGCGACCGAAAAAACCCTCGAAGTCGGCATGCGAAAGCGTTTCGAAGGGCTTCACTTCGAGAGCGTCGAGGCGACTCTCGACCGGACCGTGCCGCGCGTATGGGCCGAGGGCAGCGATGCGGTCATCGTCATCGCACACGAGTGCCACGACGTGCTGGCGCCGATTTTTTTGCGGCACCCGGAATGGAAAATCGCGTTCGTTGGAACGGGGCATTGCCACCGGAGCGCCGCCATTCGTGCAGGCGAGACGCTCTTGCTCGGGCCGGCGTGGGGCCTCTCGCACTACGGACGGGCGAAGCTTCGTTTCCACCCCGAAAAGCCGCAGCGAGAGCGCGCCGAGCTTGTCGATTGGCAGCTCATCGACGTGAACACTCCGCTCGAAAAACCGGCGGCGAGCGGCGACTTTGCATTCGACGTAGCGCTGGCGGGTTGGCAGGCTCAGGTGGATCATGAGCTGGGCGAGCGCATTGGCCATTCGCGCGGTTTTTCGGCGGCGTCGGAGACGATGCCCAGGTGGGTGCTAGGCGCTTGGCTCGACGCCTATCCCCAAGCCGACTTCGCGTTGACGACCAGGGGCGCGCTACGGCAAGACATGCCAGCGGGGCCGGTGACGCTCGCGACGGTTCAGTCCATTCTGCCGTTTGACAACGACCTGGTGGTGTTGAAGCTGCCTCGCGAGGAAGTGGCGGCGCTCGCCAGCCGAGCCAAGTCCCTGGTCGCGGGGCTGCGCTGCGAAAAGAACGCCTGCACGAAGAGCGACGGCACCGAGCTGCCGCCGATGGTCACGCTCGTGACGACGGATTTTCTCTACTTCGGTGGCGATGGCTACGCCCTCGAGAAGTACGATGCGTCCCCGACGATGACCAAGGTCGGCTGGCGGGAACCCGTTCTTGCGTGGACCCGTCGCGCCGCTTCAACCACCGACGCGCCACTCGAAACAAAGCTCGAAAAGACGAGATAAAGCAGCTTTTCAATGAGCGTTTCGAAAAGAGGGCGGGGCGTTTCGAAAAGAGGCCGGGGCGTTTCGAAAAGAGGGCGCGAGCTTTCGCTCAGGGGACCAAGGTCCCGAGCCCGCCCACTTCATCGAGCACGGCCTTGATGAGAACGCCCAAATCTTGGAGCGCCGTGTGCGGTAGCGAGAAGCCCACCTCAACCGACGGCCGCTTCCCGGAGGATCCGTCGCTCGTGATGAGAATGGGCGTCTGGCCACCGTGCGGCAGCCGAGCCATCGCGGCCTGAAATTTAACGTACGCCGCACCGACGGCAGGCGGGGCAATCGCTGCGAACGAACCGAGCGCGCCGAGGCCTGCGAGCGAACTCTTCACGGTGAAAAAGGCACCGGCTCGGTGCGTTTCAGACCGAAAACCGGAGAGTTGCGGAAGCGTCGAGAGCGTCTCGGGACCGGCGACGTTACCCTTCGACTTCACCATCAACGCCGCGAGTTTGTCACGACTCGGCGAAAACCCGATGAAGGTACGCCCGCCATCCGGCATGACGAGAAGGTGGAACGTCAGCGACGGAGCGGCGATCGACTTCACCGGCCTGCCGTACTTGGCATAGGCCAACTCTGCGAGCGGATCCGGAATGTTCGAAAATTTGAGCTCGACGTCGAGCGCACCTACGCCAAGCGCGGTGGGAGCGGGGACGATCTTCAGCGACGGCAAGGAACTCGCGTTGTCCGCAAGTTGAGCTTTCAGCCAGCCTTGCACGACGGGGCGATTGTAAGCCTTCACAAGATCGTTGAGCCACGCCCGGGCGGCCGTCGACTCCTCATCCACACCAGCGATAGACCAGCCAACCACGTCAGCCACCAAGCCCGGAAGGGTCAGGGCCGCCGACGGCTCCGCCTCGAAGCGACCGAACGCGCTCATCGTCGGGGTGAACTTTTTTCCCGAGAGCCTGAGGAGCCCGACGAGTGCGCTGCGGTCCGCCGGAGTACCGAACTTGAGGTGTTCGAGGGCGCCACCGGCCAGCCCACGAAGCACGCGCACGACCGAGACAAACTGGGCGGGATCGGAGCTGTAACTGTAGGCGACAGAGGACGAGGTCTTTGGAGCCCGACCGAAGATCTCAGGCGCGCCGCTCTGTCCCGTCGGCCCGTCGATCATGCGCTTGACGAGCCAGGATTGAGCACCGGCGAACGAGGCTTTTCCGACGGCCGTCAGACCATGGGCCGGATCGACCCCTGCATCGAACTCAAAGGAGTTCAGGTCGCTGAGGAGCAACGGCGTCTCGTCACGCAGTGCGCTCGCCGCCTCCATCAACGCTTCGTCGAACGCGGGTACGCCAAGTTTCTGCGTCGCCGCGAGGAGCGGAAGCCCCAGCGACTTCAGCGTGACTTCGGGGGCGATTTTATCGAGCAAACCCCGTAATTGAAGCTCAGCGTGAACCTCGCCACCGGGGATCTCACGTTTGGCGAGAGACGTCGCAAGCCACGGACCGAGGGCCGCAACGTCGCGTAGTCGATCCCCGCAGACGAGCCTCGCCGGGGCCATGCCCGCTGCGGCGAAGAGCCCACAAGACATGGAACCCTTCCCATCCGACGTATCGAGTTGCCAGAAGCCCGCGCCACGCTGGCGCGGTTTCGTCCTCGCTGCCGCTAACGCGCCTTGAAGCGAGGTGACTCCGACCGAAAAGCACGCGAGGCCCTTCTGGTGATCGACATCGTCACCTTGTAAAGCGACGACCATGTCGACGGGCACGGACCAGTCGAGAAGGGGAGCCATGATCTCCGGATCGACATCGTTTCGAAGCGTCTCGCGAACGAACGATAGGGCGGCCGCGTTCATGGCCTTATCGAGAAGTTCTGTGGGCAAACCCAGTTCGGCCAAGGTGCTCAAAAGCAACTTGCGGGCGTTGCGAATGCGCAGATGGGCCACCAGATCCTTTGGCGCTGCCGCCTCGGCGGGTGCCGGCTCGTTTACGACGGCGAGCGCGGTCGCGGCACCACTGGCGAGCGGCTTCTCTGCGGCCCGCATATCCATCGTCAACGGGGTAAGGTTCGGCGGACGGGCGTCAGGCCTCAACGAGGCATTGCCTTGCCCAAGGGCGTCGGGAGCTTTCGCCCCTGTCACCTCCCCTTTCACGCAGCCGACAGCGACACTCGCCACCAGCAAAAAAACAACCTGTCCGCCCCGTTGATGCATTCGCTCTCATACGATGAAGGGGATCGGTGGTCAAAGTCGTTGTTCCGCCGAGACGGCGCCGACGCGCGGCCGGGATGGGTGCTGTCCCCGAGCCGTGCTACGCGAACTCGAACGCGATGTTTCCGCCAAACGCCACCCCGGACCGCGACGCCACGATGAACGAGCCGCAAGCCGTGGCAGTCGCTCACGTCGATGGACCGCTTATCGTCTTTGCGGGTGCCGGCAGTGGCAAGACCCGCGTCATCACCTACCGAATCGCGAACCTCGTGATGCGGCACCGCATCTTGCCGTTCACGATCCTCGCAGTCACGTTCACGAACAAGGCCGCTGGCGAGATGCGGCTGCGGCTCGAGCGACTGCTCGGCCCGGACCTCGTAAAGCAGCTCTGGATAGGTACCTTCCACGCCGTGTGCGTGCGCCTTTTGCGGCGCTATCATGAGCGCGCTGGGCTCGGAGAAAAGTTCGTCATCTACGACGACGCCGACCAAAAAGCCTTGATGAAGCGGGTTCTGAAGGACTTGAACCTCGACGACAAACGCTTTCCCCCCCAGCAAGTCCTCGCGCGGATCCACTCGGAGAAGCAAGAAGGTCGCGGCCCCGATGACATGTCGACGAGCAACTACGTCGACGAGATCACCCATCGTTGTTTTCTCGAGTACCAGCGACGGCTTGCGTCGGCCAATGCCGTCGATTTCGAAGACTTGTTGCTCCACGCCATGCGCGTTGCGGAGAGCCACAGTCCCGAAGGGGAACACCTTCGTGAGCGCTTTCGCCATGTGCTCGTTGACGAGTTTCAAGACACCAACGTCGTTCAGTATCGGCTCGTCCGCGCCTTGTCGAAGAGCCGCCGCAACATCTGCGTCGTCGGCGATGACGACCAGAGCATCTACCGCTGGCGCGGAGCAGACATCCGCAACATTCGGGGGTTCACGACCGACTACCCCGACGCGCAGCTCATCAAGCTCGAGCAAAACTATCGCTCGACGAGCCACATCGTCGAGGCGGCACTCGGGGTCATCAAGCCCTCGCGCGAGCGTCAGCCGAAAGAGCTTTGGACCGCGAACGAAGCGGGCGAGCCGGTCACCATCGTGCACTGCGCGAACGAACGCGACGAGGCGGGGCACATCGTCGAGGGGATCCGTGCGGCGTTGGCTCAAGGGACATCGGCGCGTGAAATCGCTGTGTTTTATCGCGTTCATGCGCAGTCTCGCGTCCTTGAAGAAGCGATGCGCAGCGAAGGGATCCCGTATCAAATCGTCGGCGGCACGAAATTCTTCGACCGCACCGAGGTCAAGGACTTGCTCGCTTACCTGCGCCTCATCGTCAACCCTCAGAGCGATGTGGACCTCTTCCGGATCATCAACGTTCCGGCCCGAAAACTGGGGGCGAAAACGATCGAGCGGCTCGCGGCCTTGGCCAATGACACGGGTACCACCGCTTTCGATGCGATTTTAGGACTCTGCCAAAGCCGAGAGACGCCCAACGCAGCACGACACGCGCTCCGAGGGTTTCACGAACTTGTTTGCGCTTTCATTCGCGGGGCGGAGACGGCCCCGCCGCGCGAGCTCGCGGAACAAGTGCTAAAGGAGACGGGCTACGGCGCGTGGCTGAAGCTCCAGGACAACGCCGAAGCGGACGCGCGGCTCGATAACATTCAAGAGTTCATAGGCTCGATTGGGGACTACGAGGAAGACGCGCGCAACGCTGGCGAAACTCCGACGATGCTCGAGTACCTGGCGCGGATCACGTTGCAAGCCGCCGCCGACACGCTCGAGGACGTTCCGCGCGTACCCATGATGACCGTGCACGCGGCAAAAGGTCTCGAGTTCGAACACGTGTGGATCACCGGGCTCGAGGAGCTGCTCTTCCCACTGAAGGGGCAGGCCCACGACGAGGCCGATGAGCTCGAAGAGGAGCGACGCCTCGCCTACGTCGCTATCACGCGCGCGCGAAAGCGGCTCTTCATGACCCACGCCAACGTGCGGACAATCTATGGTCGGCTGCGCTACTGCGAACCGAGCCGCTTCTTGCTCGACCTGCCACCGGCCACTCAACGCCGCGTAGCCACGCGCTCACTCAGCGAGCTGTCGCGCGGCTATGGTCAGCCGGCACCGCGGGCCTTCGGGGTAGACGCCTTCGGAACGCGCCGACGCGCTGACGCGGAGGATGACTTCGACGCCGAGACGCGACCAAGCTTCAGCGCCGCTCGACCTTTGCAAAGCTTCGGCGGGCCTCGCCCGGGCGGTCCGGTGCCGCTCGCACGGTCTCTAGGCGAACGGTTTGTGGAGCGGGATCACGACATCGACGGGTATGGCAGCGACGAAACCAGGGACGGCTTCGCGGTACGGAAGGGCGCGCAGGTGCGGCACTCCAAATTCGGCATCGGTTCGGTGCTCGCCGTCGGCAGCGGGCCAGACCCCACCGTCACAGTGAAGTTTTCAGGAACCGGTCCGAAGCAGATCAAATTGAGTTTTCTCGCGCCATTGTGAAGAGCGGACTAGCCCAACACGGCCCGCAGGCACGAGGGGCCGAACCCGTGGCTGACCGTCGCAGCCGATGCCGCGATGATCGCCTCTGGTCCGAGCATCGTCGGACGCACGTTTCAGCGCGTGTCGACAGCGATGCCGTCGTAGACGTCGTCGACCGCGAACGAGAGCTTCGAGGCATCGATGACAACCGTCTCACCGCCCCGAAAGTCGCGCTCGGTCCAGGCATCCTTGGTGCGCTCGACGACGGTGATGCGGAAGCTCCCAGCTCACCGGGCCTCGCGGTGCTCGCCTTGGCTGCTGTGCGCGGCGTGCAAGCGCTAGGACGGTCCGCGGGTGCCCTTATCCGCCGGATCTTCCTGCAGGCGCAGGAGCTCTTCGACGAGATGTATGCCTCGCTCGGGGACCGCTCCTCGCGCGCGCTGCTGAATCGTCTCAGCCGCGTGGACGTGCGCGTGATTGACGAAAGAACCGGCAGCGCCGTGATCCCGACGATCCAGGGGCTCAACACGCACGAACCAAACGCATCGGTTGCACCGATCGTTGCGATCCAGATGCTCCACCACGTGGGTCACCCGTCGCGAGCACCGGTGGGTCACTCTTGCCGAGCGCCAGAGCGCCAAGGCAGACCGAGGGTCATTGCGTGAGCGGTTTGAGTTGCTGCGTCGAACCCATGATGACGAGCTCGTTGTCACCGAGGGTTTCGGCTTCGTCGCCTTCGACATCCACGGCATACGCCGCGGTAAATACGATAATGGACAGATACACGAGCGATACAAATAGCTGTTTTTTCGCGAGAACCTCCACAATGCTGACTTCCGGCCCAGCCCAGCCCATCGGTAGTTTCAAGCTGTAAAAACAGTTCCATCGGGAGGGTACGCGCTCGCCAAGGCTCGTCTCCCGAAGCCCTGAGCGGCGCATGCGCCGGCCGAGCAGCGCATGCGCCGGCGGCTCGCGCACGTTGAATGGCCACGGGAGCAGGCTCGCCGTCGGCAGCGGCCTAGACCCCACCGTCACGGTGAAATTTCCCGGAACCGGTCCCAAGCAGATCCAATTGAGTTTTCTCGCGCCATTGTGAAGAGCGGACTAGCAAGCACCCAAGCTCGCGCTATCTTAAAGGCATGCGTAGAAGTGCCCTCGGTCTGACGGGCCCGATGCTCTTCGGATGCTCCATGCTCTTCGGGTGCCATGCTCGAGGGAGTGTGCACGAACTCAAGGCGAAGGGAGACGACGCGCTGTTCTCGTCGATCGAGGCCCTTACAGAAGGCCACCTCGTGCGGCCATCGAGCGACGACGCCGCGCCAACGCATGAGGTCGCAAGCGAACCGCTGACCGGCTACGCGCGGGTCGTCGTGGGGGTGAAAGCTACCCGCGAGCGCGAGGTGTTGGTGATCCTGACCGATGCCGCGCGAGGTCGAATGCTGCCGCTCTTTGTGGGCGGCGCGGAGGGCTATGCCATCGAACGGCGGCTGGAAAAAAAGCAAACAGAGCAGCCGCTGACACACGATCTTCTCGACGCTGCGATCCGCGAGCTCGGTGGGCACGTCGTCCGGAGCCAAATCGACGACGTGCGGGACGAACGTTACCGTGGGCACATCGTGGTCGCAGTGGGCGGCCGCACCCTCGCGCTCGATGCTCGAGCATCCGATGCGATCGTCGTGGCCGTTGGGCACAACGTGCCCTTGTTCGTCGCCAACACCCTGCTCGCCCAAGAGGAGACTAGCGGGGAAGCACCCACGCCAACGCCAACTCGCTCGAGCAACGAGCCCCTGCCGCTCTGAAGCGACGAGTGGCAACGGACCTTAAAACGTTGCCGCAAGAGCCGCGCTCGGCCCTATCATGCGCGCGATGTCGGTCGTCGAGGATTTCGCGCTCCGTCTCGCTCTACCAAAGGGCCGGATGCAGCAGGGCGTGGTGGCACTGCTTGAAGGGGCGGGCGTCGGCGTCCGGCTCTCGGATCGAAGCTACCGTCCCAAGGTGAACTTACCCGACACGACCACGAAGGTCCTGAAGCCGCAAAACATCATCGAGATGCTTCACGTCGGCTCGCGTGACGTTGGCTTCGCAGGTGCGGACTGGGTGCGGGAACTGGACGCGAACATCGTCGAACTCTGCGACACCGAGCTCGACCCGGTGCAACTTGTCGCCGCCGCTCCGAAGGGCTTGCTCCTCGACGGAGCCTGGCCCAAACGGCGCATCGTCGTCGCCTCGGAGTACGAACGTCTGACGCGAGCCTGGATCACCGAGCAACGTCTCGACGCGGTGTTTTTACGCTCGTACGGCGCGACCGAAGTCTTCCCGCCTGAAGATGCAGACTGCATCGTCGACAACACCGCGACCGGCTCGACCTTGCGGGAAAACGGTCTCACGATCGTCGCCGAGTTGCTGCGTTCCTCGACGCGCCTTTTTGCGAGTCCGCGGGCGCTCGAGATCCCGCACAAGCGCGCAGCCATCGAAGGCTTGGTGCTCGTCGTCAACTCGGTTCTTGAAGCCCGCAAGCGCGTGATGCTCGAACTCAACGTCAGCGCCGAGGCGCTCACAAGGGTCATCGAAGTCCTACCGTGCATGCGCGAGCCGACGATTTCTCCGTTGTCGGGAGGAGCGGCATTTGCAGTTAAATCAGCCGTTCCGCGTGATTCGTTGCCCACGTTGATCCCAGCGCTGAAGGCACGCGGTGGCACCGACATCGTCGTTTCAAAACTCACGCAGATCGTCGCCTGAGCGCGTGCGGATGACCATTTTAGCGAACCCCGCCGTCGCCCGAATCGCCGCCTACGCGGTGCCGAAACACGGCGCACCCATCGACCTCAAGCTCGACGCGAACGAAGGCGCGCCGCCCTCGGCTCAGCTCTTTTCAGCCTTGACCGATCCGGAGCTCATTCGTCGCTACCCGGACGCCCGTAGCCTCGAGCAGAAGCTCGCACGCCGGCTTGGGGTCTCCCCCGAGCGGGTGCTTTCGACCGGTGGCGCGGATGACGCGCTCGACCGCGCATGCCGTACGTTTTTGTGGCCCGGACGCGAGTTCATCCTGCCCGTCCCCACCTTCGAGATGCTGCCGCGATTCGCGGCCTTGCTCGGCGCGACAATCAGGGAAATCGCGTGGCCATCAGGCCCCTACCCGCTCGAACTGGTGCTGCAGGCGGTGAACGAAAACACCGCGGCAATCGCCGTCGTGAGTCCGAACAACCCGACCGGCGCCGCCGTGAGCTGCGCCGAGCTGCAGCGCCTTGCGGAAGCTGCGCCGGACGTCATCCTGCTGGTCGATCTGGCTTATGCGGAATACGCGGACGAAGACCTGACCGAGACGGCGCTGGCATTGCCAAACGCGATTGTCTTTCGCACGTTATCGAAAGCCTGGGGACTCGCCGGGCTGCGAGTTGGCTACGCCGTCGGACCCGCTGAAGCCATCGGCTGGTTGCGCGCGGCCGGTGGACCCTACGCCGTCACCGGGCCGTCCATCGCGCTGGCGAGCGCCTGGGTCGAACAGGGCGAAGAAGCCATGACGAGGGCCGTCTCCCAGGTCCAGAGCGAGCGGGAGCGTCTGCGCGTCATGCTCAACGCACTCGGCGCGGACGCGCTACCTTCGCAAGCCAACTTCGTCCTGGCACGTCCGCGCGATATGGGGTGGCTCCGCGATGGGCTAGCCGGGCTTGGCATTGCGATTCGAAGCTGGACCGGTCACCCACAACTCGACGGGTTCGTGCGCATCGCGTGCCCGGCGAGCGAACCGCTCTTCGAGAGGCTGTGCGCGGCGCTCGAGGCCACGCTCGCCCCCGAAGCGCTGCTCTTCGACATGGATGGCGTCCTTGCGGACGTCACGAGGTCCTACCGCCAAGCGATCCTCTCCACCGCGGCGAGCTTTGGTGTGACCGTGACCCACGAAGACGTGACCCTCGCGAAGACGCGCGGGGACGCCAACAACGACTGGTTGCTGACCCATCGGCTCATCGAGGCCGCCGGCGTGAGCGCCAACTTCGAGGCCGTGAAGGCGCGCTTTGAGGCGCTTTATCAGGGAGAAACGGGCACCCCTGGGCTGTCAGGAACGGAGACCTTGCTCTGCACGCCAGGCCTCCTCGAGCGCCTCCAAAGCCGCCTTCCCCTGGGGATTGTCACGGGGCGGCCGCGTCGTGATGCCCTGCAATTTATCGAACGAAACGACATCGGACGGTATTTCAAGAGCCTCGTCTGCATGGAAGATGCGCCGCTGAAACCGGACCCCGCCCCCATCCTGCTCGCCCTTCGCGCGCTTGACGTCCGTCGTGCGTGGTTCATCGGCGACACCCCCGACGACGTAAGCTCCGCGCGGAGGGCCGGCGTCGTGCCCCTCGGATTCAACGGCCGCGGTCTCACCGATGCCGGAGCCGCACGTATCCTTCAATCCCTCGACGAGCTGGAGCACCTGTTGCCATGAACCACCCCACGCTTCACGAGCGCACGGCTCGCGTTGCCCGCGCGACGCGGGAAACCGTTGTCGAAGTCTCGCTCAATCTCGACGGCAGCGGTCATGCGGAGATCTCGACCGGGATCGGCTTTTTCGACCACATGCTAACGGCCCTTGCGAAACATGCGCGCTTCGATCTCGAGCTTCGTTGCAAAGGGGACCTCGAGGTCGATGATCATCACACGACGGAAGACTGCGCACTCGCGCTCGGTCAGGCGATCGACGAAGCTCTCGGAGACCGCCGCGGGATCGAGCGCTTCGGCCACGCGTACGCTCCACTCGACGAAGCCCTCGCGCGAGCGGTCGTGGACCTATCGGGCCGGCCGTGGCCGAAGGTCAACCTGGGACTGAAGCGCGAGCGCATCGGCGAGATGTCCTGTGAATGCGTAGCTCATGTCTTTCGCTCACTCGCGATGAAACTCGGAGCGTCACTCCACGTCGACGTCCTCGAGGGCGAAAACGATCACCATCGCGCAGAGGCCGCATTCAAGGCCTGCGCGATTGCGCTTCGGCGAGCCGTGGCGCGAACGGGCTCGACCGAGGTTCCGAGCACGAAAGGCGTCCTGTGAGGAGCACGGCTCGATGCGAATAACCGTCGTCGATACCGGGACGGCGAATCTGGCTTCGATGCGGGTCGCTTTGCAGCGGCTCGGGGCCGAGGTCATTCTCACCTGCGAACCGGGCGAGGTTCGAGCGGCCGAAAGCCTCGTTCTTCCCGGCGTGGGAGCGTTCGCGACGGGCATGGCGCGGCTCACCGAGTGCGGTCTCGGCGAGCCCATTGTGGACCACGTGAACGCAGAGCGTCCCTTTCTGGCGGTGTGCCTAGGACTTCAATTGCTGTGCCGCAGTAGCGAAGAGAGCCCCGGCGTGCGAGGAATGGGGGCCTTGCAAACGGACGTACGTCGCTTCCCGGACAGCCACGCTGGAGGCCGCTTGACCGTCCCGCAACTCGGCTGGAATGACGTCACGCCGGACCCCGCTTGCGCGCTTCTTCAGGCGGGGCACGCGTACTTCGCCAACTCGTACCACCTCGCGGCGATCCCCGATGGGTGGACCGGCGCCGAGAGTGTGCACGGGCTCCCCTTCGTTGCGGCGCTCGAACGAGGGCCGATGCTGGCCTGTCAATTTCATCCCGAGCTATCTGGAGCTTGGGGAAGCGCGCTCCTTCGTCGGTGGCTCGAAAGGCACACAGCATGCTGACGATGCGGGTCATCCCTTGCCTCGATGTGAACGCAGGTCGGGTCGTCAAAGGCGTGAAGTTCAGCGGCCTTCGGGATGCCGGTGATCCGACCGAACGCGCGCGCACGTACGAGGAGCAAGGAGCGGACGAGCTTGTCATCCTCGACGTCTCGGCGACGCCGGAAGGCCGTAAAAACGCGACGGAAACCGTGCGACGAGTCCGCGAAGTCCTTGGGATCCCGCTCACTGTCGGAGGGGGTGTCCGGCACGTTGACGACGCACGGCGGTTGCTCGACGCGGGCGCCGACAAGGTCGCGACGAACACCGCGGCGGTGGAAGATCCTTCGCTCCTCGATCGACTCGCCACAACCTTTGGTTGCCAATGCACGGTGCTCGCCATCGACGCCCGACGCCAGGCGCACGGCTTCGAGGTGGTGACGCGGTCGGGCAAGGAACAGACGGGCCGCTGTGCCATCGCCTGGGCTCGCGAAGCCGCCAGTCGCGGAGCCGGCGAGCTCCTTCTGACGAGCTGGGACCGCGACGGCACGCGGTCCGGCTATGACACCGAGCTCATTCAAGCCATCGCCTCGTTCGTGAACATCCCGGTGGTCGCTTCGGGGGGTGCCGCGCACGCTGGACACATGGTCGACGCCCATCGTAGCGGGGCCAGCGCAGTCCTTGCCGTCTCG
>CANMZR010000055.1 GCA_947502375.1 Polyangiaceae bacterium | reverse complement strand
GGCTTCGCCATCTCGGGCGGCATCGGCATCGGCGCGGCCCTGGCCGACTCAAAACCGCTCACGGTTCTGCCATGCACGGCGGCCGATGTGGCGGACAAGAACGCGAGCTGCGAGGCCGCGGAACCAAGCGGCACAGCGGCGCTCAGTTACCGTTACTACGACAACAGTGCGCGCATTCGGCTGCTCGGGACGCTGAGCCTCGGCGTCGTGTTTTAGGCGACCCCCGAGCACGAACGAGCCGGGTCAACTTCGCGGATCGTCGTCCCGGCGCCCGTCGTTGTTGCGGCGCAGCTCCGGCCGCGGAGGAAACATCCGTCGCTCCTCGCAGCGTCGATCGACCGCGACCCGCCGCTCGCTGTCAGGCGACGAGGCGACCGCCGGCACGGCCTCGACGCGGAGTCGTCCCGCGCGGTCGGGACGCCGAGCGTGCTCGACGCAGAGTGCCACCGAGTTTCCAGCCACCTCGACCGCCGTGACAGCGTCGAGAGTCCCGCAAACCATGCACGAGGACGCAGCCGACATCGGCCCATGGTGGATTTTGGAACCACGGTGGGCCAAGTTTTTGCTCGCTCAGGTCGCGACACCGAGTGGCGTCGCGCACCTCGACTCGACCCAGCGAATGACGTCATCGCTCACGCGGCGTCCGAGGAAGGTCGACAGCTCGCGGATCCCTGTCGGGCTCGTAACATTGACTTCAGTCAACTTGCCGCCAATGAGGTCTAGGCCCACGAAATAGAGGCCATCCGCGCGCAAACGCTGGCCAACGTCCGCGACCAACGCACGCTCGTGAGCGTCAAGCTCGGTGGGCTCGACCGAGCCGCCGACGTGAATGTTCGCTCTTAGCTCCCCCTCGGCCGGAACCCGCAAGATCGCCCCGAGGAGCTTCCCATCGAGCAACAGCACGCGCTTGTCCCCGCGTGAAACCGCCGGCAGATATTCCTGCAAAACCGCAAGTTGCCGACCTTCGTTGGTGAGAAGATCCACGATGGCGCGCGCGTTCGTGTCGCTGGCCGAAACGGATAGAACTCCGAAGCCCCCGGCCCCCGACAAGGGTTTGAGCACCGCGCGGCCCCCCACCTCGGCCACGAAACGATGCAAGGCATCGCGGTCGGCGGTAACGATGGTGCGCGGCGTCCAGCGCGGAAATTCAAGAGCGTAGAGTTTCTCGTTGGCGTCCCGCAGACCCCGTGGATCGTTGACGACCAAGGTCTGGCCTCGAACGCCCTCGAGCAACTGAGTCGCGTAGGCATAGGCCGCATCGAAGGGTGGATCTTTCCGAATGAACACCGCGTCCAGCTCCGCGACGTTGGCGCGGACCGACGAGCCGACCATCACCAAACGCCCGCTCTCGATGGCCAGACGTGTCACCGGTGCGAACACCTCACTCGTGCCTCCCGAACGCCGCTCGAGTTGATGGATCAGGCAGTGCAAGCACTCGTGACCAAGCGCGAGCGCCGCCTCGATGAATCCAAAAGACGTGTCTTTCTCCGCGACGATGCCTGAAACCGGATCCATCACAAAAAGTAGCCGCATGCTGAAAGGGTTACGCTCGTCGCCCCGCGCCGGCAATCGGCCTGGCACAATCCTCGATACCCGGATGAACGCCGATGGTAGCCTGCCGTATGGCCGCATCGACCCCGCCGTCCGCGCGCCCACGACGAACCTTTCGCTCCGTTTTGCAAGCGAAGCGTGAGCGCGGCCGCGCCGCCACGCAAGAGCGCCGCGAGCAGCGAGCCCAAGAGCGCCGGGACCTCTGGCAAGACGCGAAGAACTTACCGAATCTGCTGACTTTCATGCGGATCTTGATGATCCCACTCGTGCTCGTGTTCCTTCAGCAGGGCAGCCCTCGGGCCTGTTTTTGGGCGGCCATCGTCTACAGCCTCGCAGCCATCACGGACTTGCTCGATGGCTGGCTCGCACGCCGTCAAGGGCTGGTCAGCGTGCTCGGAAAACTCCTCGATCCGCTGGCCGATAAACTCATCGTGGCGGCCGTGCTCGTGTGGCTCGTCTCGATGGGGCGGATACCGGCTTGGGTCGTCGTTATTCTGCTCTCACGCGAGATCACGATAACCGCCCTGCGCAGCGTAGCGTCGGCCGAGGGTCTCATCATCTCGGCGGGTGATGGCGGAAAGCTGAAAACGGCACTTCAAATGGTCGGGCTCATTTGCCTTATTGTGGGTTATCCCTACGATTTCTGGCTTTTCGCGGACTTCGGTCGCATCGACTTCGTTCACGTCGGGCGCTTGCTCGTCTATCTTTCGCTCGTCTTTTCGATCACGAGCGCGGCGAGTTACCTCCAGCTCTTCGCCCAAGCCGTTCAGCGCAAAAATCGGCCTCTCGCGGGACAGCCCGGCTGACCGCGGGCGCCGTCTCTGTTAGACCGGAACAAGATGAATCGGACGCTCCGCTGTGTGGCCACCGTCGCGCTCGTGCTGTTCGCGGGCGCGCCGCTGATGAGTTCCTGCTCCCAACAAGCGGAGGCAGAGCGCTGCGAGCTCGACAAGGGCGCGACCGGTGCCGACTCGGACTGTGCAGACGGCCTCAAGTGCACGGATCCGGCCACGCTGCAGCACACTCCCGCGGCCGCGCTGTGTTGCCCCATCGATGGCACATTCACGACCTTGGGGTGCACGCCGAAACAACCCAGCGCAGCGACCACGAGCACGACCACCAGCACGACCACGAGTGGAGCCGGCGGGACCGCTGGCACGGGTGGCGCTGCGACGAGTGCGAGCTCGAGCAGCGCGCAGTCGAGTGGTGGAGCCGGCGGCGGCGGCGGCGGAACCTGAACGGAAGGCACGACGACCATGCCGGCCTGGCTGAAGACTCTGGCGCCGATTTTCCTGCTTTTGGTGGCTGTCGGCGTCGTCATGTGGCGCATGCCGAAGGTCGAGCTCGGCCACAGCGCCGCCTTCAAGCGCCGGCGCGTGATGAATTGGCTGCCGCTCGGACTCACGTACGCCTTTCTCTATTTTGGGCGCTACAACCTCTCGGCGATCGTGAGCGAGCTCGATAAGGCCGGGGTGCTCACCAAGACGCAATTCAACGAGCTCGACGGCATCGGTGCTTGGGTCTACGGCGTCGCCTTTCTCATCAACGGCCCGCTCACCGATAAGTGGGGTGGGCGGCGCACGATCCTGATCGCGGCAGGCGCATCGGCAGTCTGCAACGCGGGGATGGCGCTCGTGATGGCGCGGGCAACGCATGGCACGATGGCGGGTCCCGAGGTCCAGCGCGCGCTCCTCTACCTGAACGCCACGAACATGTACTTTCAGAGTTTCGGGGCCGTCAGCATCGTGAAGGTGAACGCACCGTGGTTTCATGTCCGAGAACGCGGCGTCCTCGGCGGGCTCTTCGGCGTACTGATCTCGCTTGGGCTGTATTTCGCTTACGATTGGACGCTCGTGCTCGTGAAGTTTGGCTTCCAGGCCGCGTTCTGGGGGCCGAGCGTCGTGCTCGCTGTCTGCGTTGTTGTGGCCTGGAAGTTCGTACGCGACACCCCTTCGGACGCCGGCTTTGAAGACTTCGACACGGGAGATGCGACCTCGGGACAGGTCGGCACCATGCGCATCCGCGATGTCGTCCGGAAGATGTTCTCGCAACGCGTGATCTGGCTCATCGTCGCTATCGAGTTCTGCTCCGGGTTCTTACGCCAAGCCGTGATGAAGCAATACCGTCCGTTCGCGAAAGCGGTCGGCATGGACGGCACGTTTGTTTACAAGAACTGGGGCATGTTGCTCTGCGTGGCCGGCATCCTCGGCGGGGTGCTGGCCGGTTTCATTTCGGATCAACTCTTCGGCTCGCGCCGCGGTCCGGTGGCGAGCGTGCTCTACGGCGGGCTCCTCGTCGGCTGCGTCGGGGCCTTCTTCGGCATCGCCTCACCGGTCCTCGGCTGGTGTGTCATCTTCATGTCGCTCTGCGTGATCGGCGTGCATGGCATGCTCTCGGGCACCGCATCGATGGACTTCGGCGGCAGCAAGAACGCGGGGGTCGTCACCGGAGTCATCGACGGCTTCGTCTATCTCGGAACGGGGACGCAGGCTTTTTACTACGCAAGGCACCTTCCATCGGGAGCCGCCGAAAAGGTCGCCGAAAACTGGGCGGTCTGGCCCCGGGCGATGATCCCGATAGCGTTGCTCGGACTCGGTCTCTGCACAATGATATGGAATGCGCGACCGGCGAGAACGAGTGCAGGCCATTAAAGGCCGCGCCCCGGCGAGGAGTCCCGTCGCTCGAGGGCCGCGTCTCGCAACCGCGCTGAGTTTGCTTTTCGGTGTGCTCGGGGGGTGCTCGCTCCGCGGTGCGAGCGACGCGACCGCGAGCTCGACGGGAACCAGCGAGCTTTCCTCGGGCCAAGGTGCGGCCAACGCAAGTTCTGCCGCGTCGAGCAGCGCGGGGGTCGGACCGAAGTTGCCAGCCACCTTCGAGGTAACGGGGCGCGTGCTCGACCAAGACGGCCTGATGGTGCCGGACGCACTGGTGCTGCAAGCCGGACGTTCGGACGAGCCGCCGATCGCAACGGGGACCGACGGAAGCTTCGTCCTGACCATGATTTACGGAGGGTTCGGGACTCCAACGGTGGTCGCCTCACGGCGCGGCTACCGCACGATTGGCCTGGAATTTAGCGAAGTGCCAAGCGCGCCCATCGAGCTCGTGCTGAGGGCCATCGAGCCACCCGACAACGAGGCCTACAGCTACGGCGCCCCCGGTCATGGGAAAGATCCGAGCACGGCCTTCTGTGGCCATTGCCACGACAGCATTGCCGCCGAGTTTCAAACCTCGAAGCACGCTCAGGCAACCCGCAATCCTTTGGTTCAAGACCTCTACGCGGGCGTCGCTGGCGCGTTGCAGACGAAGGTCGCTTGCGATTCCGCCGGTGGTCAATGGCGCAGCGGGCGCGTGCCTGGGAGCTCGGCCGAGAGCGCTGCCAAGTGCTACTTGGGTACCGGCGTTTTGCCTGCGCTGAACGCGCTATGCGGCACGGCTAACACGCTGACATGCGACGATCCGCTCCTTCCCGTAGCGGATCGCCCGACCCAGTTCGGGGGCTGCGCCGACTGCCACTCGCCCGGCATGAACGGCAAAGCGGGTGGGCGCAACCTGCTCGAAGCCACAGGGATTGCCTACGAAAATGGCGTGCACTGTGACTTCTGTCATAAGGTTGCCGAGGTCGCTCTCGAAAAGCCACCGGGCGTCGGCGGACGGCTGCGCGTGCAACGTCCGAGCGAGACGTTCGGGGATGGAGGGCCGGGCGCAAAAGTTCGTCAGGCGATGTTCGGCCCGCTCATCGATGTTCCAAATCCGAACATGGGCGGCAGTCTCCAACCGCAGTTTGCGACCGCGGTTTTTTGTGCGGGTTGCCATGAAGCGCTGCAGCCGGCCCTCGTTCCCGGCACGACGTTGGCGCCACGATTCTCGGCAGGCTTGCCCGTCCACTCGACCTATTCGGAATGGCTCCTCGGCCCGTACTCCGGGGCCGGCGTCCCGTGCCAGCACTGTCACATGCCTGCCAACGAGAAGCTCGACTCAGCCGCCGATCTCGGAAACGCGGTCACCGCTTCCATCACCTTCGGCTTCCCGCGGCCTTCCAACCAGATACGGAGGCATATCTTTCGCAGTCCGCTCGTCCAGTTGAGCCCGCAAGGCCTCCGCCTCATCGACAGCGCACTGACGAGCAGCAGTTCTGGTGTCGTCGCGGCAGGTCAGCTCGAGGTGGACGTGGCGGTTGGCAACATCGGCTGTGGGCATGCGGTCCCCACCGGCGATCCGATGCGCGCCGTCGTCATGCTGGTCGAGGCCACGTGCAACGGCGTCCCGCTCTCGGCGAGTGGCGGCATGACAATCGACGATATCGGCGGCGCCAAGAGTCGCGGGATCGTCGGTGGCGGCGTGACCCTCGCAGAGAGCTCGGTTAGCTGGCTCGCAGCAAAGGGCGTGGCCAAAGTAGGTGACCGCGTGCGAGTCGTCCGGGCGCTCGGAGCCTTCCACGACTACGACGGAGTCGGCCTTTTCGCTGGCACTTCGCTGCTGCCGAGCCAGAAGGGCATGCCCATCTTCGAGCCGATCGGCGAGGCGAGCGTCAGCTCCCTCACGGCGACGGGGTTTGCACTCGATCGGCCCATCTCAGGAGCGATGGGCGACGTCGTTTATCTTGGCGACCCCACGCAGAGCGTCGACGGCCAAACCTCTCTGGCCCTTTCCGGAGCGCCAGGCATCGTCTTCGCAAAGGTGCTCATCGATGAACAAGGCGGACGCCAAGTACCGCACTTTCGCGGGACCGATATCGTTAGCGACAACCGGATAGCACCGACGAAGGTGCACCATTCGGCGCATCGATTCGCCCTGCCCGCCACCTGCACGAAGACGACCGCAACCGTTCAGGTGACGCTGCTCTACCGTCCGATCCCGCTAGCCGAGGCGAGCCTTCGCGCTTGGAAAGCTGTCGATTACCGAATCGGTTCGAGCACCAGCACCATCGCCGTTCCCTGACGGGCAAGCCCACGGCCACGCGCCGCGAGAACGGTGCTTTCCCCTTGCGCGGCATAAGTTGTCAGACTAATTAAGCAGACATGACGCCTGCTGCCCCCCTCGGAGAAGTCCGTCGCATCGCTGACATCCTGCTCGAGCGGGTGCTGTCGGGGACGTACCCATCGGGCTTACGGCTGCCAACGGAAACCGCGCTTGCGGAAGAGTTCACCTGTGGCCGCAGCACGATTCGCGAGGCGCTTGGCCATCTCAATGATCATGGCGTGGTCCAGAGCCGCCGCGGCTCCGGCGCCCACGTGCTCGACTGGCGCCGCGAAGGCACGCCCGCGCTCCTGCCGGTTTATGTCCGCCTCGGGCAGTTCGACGTAGGGCCCGCCGCACTCGCCGACGGCCTGCTCCGCATCCGAGCCATGATGGCCTGCGAAGCCGTTCGCCTCGCCGCGCTCCACGGGACCGAGCAAAGCCTGCTGCCCGCCGAGACGTACTTGCTGCGCGGCCCATCGCTCGAGAGCGAGCCCGCTGAGCACACCGTGAACGAGCTCGAATTTTACCGGGCCCTCGCCCAATCGAGTGGCATCTGGCCGGCGGTCTGGATGGTCAACACCATGTGGGCGCCGATGAACCAAGTGAACCGGATCTTCGCCGCTGCACTCGGTCCGGTGAGAAGCGATTACCAAAAAACCATGGTGAAGCTGTTCGCTTTGGTCCGCGCTCGAAACGCCGACGCCGCCGTGGCCCACGTTCAAGGCTGGTTCCACCGCGTCGACAAAGAGCTCCTTCGCGCACTCGAGCGTATCGTCAGCGCGAGCCCACCCGTGACACTTCCCCACGCTGCAGCCGCTCGCAGCAAAACACCGCGCGCGCCCCGTCGAGGCCCGCGATGAGCCCGGTCTGCTGGCTTTTACTGGGCTTGCTGGGCCTTGTAGCCATCGCGATCGTCGTGCGCCTTCGCAGCGGCTACGGGCCACCTCAGCTCACAGACGCCCTCATGAACCACCGCGAACAAGCGATTGTGGCGGCCTTTGCCAACGCGTTCTTTCCGCCCGGAGGGCCGATCCCCATGAGTGGCACCGAGGCGGGTGTGACTGGCTATCTCGATGACTACCTGAAGCGCAGTGCACCCCTTCAGCGCCTGCTGATTCGACTCTTGCTCCGCTACTTGGAGCTCGAACCATTCGTCTTCGGACCTCGTGCAAGCCGCTTCTCGAAACTCTCGCACGCCGAACAGCTGGCGTCGCTCGAGAGCACCGGCACGAGCTCGATTTATTTCCGACGTGTCTCGTTCATCTCGCTCCGTGCGCTGATGACCATGGCCTACCTCGCCAACGAAGAAGTCGCGCGCGCCATACGCATGACGCAGAGCGCGGATCCGTTCTCACTCGGCGACCGAGTTTTTGAACAATTGCCCACGAATCGCTCAAAGGAACACCCATGACGACCCCGCTGACGATGCTCGAAACCACCGCCGATCCGCACCTGGGCGTCCGAGCGTTCGCAGATTACAGAGGAGACATTCACGAACGCTGCGAGGTGTTGGTGGTCGGCTCTGGACCTGGCGGCGCGGTCGTTGCGAAGGAGCTCGCCGAGCGCGGACACGACGTCATCCTTCTCGAGGAGGGCACGGCGATGGGGCGGCGCGAATTCAAACAGGAGGGCGGCGCGGCGATGCAACGCCTCTTGCGAGACGGCGGCTCCCGGGTCTCGCGCGGCAACATCGTGACGCCCACCATGCAGGCCATCGTCCTCGGTGGTGGCTCGGTCATCAACTCGGCCATCTGTGCGCGCCCACCCAGCTGGATTTTCGATAAGTGGAACCTGCGAACGGGCACCTCGCTCACGCGCAGGGAACTCGATCCGCACTTTGAGCGGGTGGAAACATTCCTCGGAGTTGCGCCAACACCTGCGGAAGTCCAAGGCGAGCGCAACGAGCGTTTCAGGCGCGGCTGTGAAGCCATCGGCATGTCGGTCGAGCCAATCTGGCGCAATGTCCAAGGCTGCAAAGGCAGTGGCGAGTGCTTCACCGGCTGCCGAAACGGCGCGAAGAAATCCACCGATGTCTCGTATGTGCCCGCGGCCATTCGTGCGGGCGCGCGGGTCTTTACGAGCATCCGAGTCGAGCGGGTGCTCGCCCTAGGACGCCGAGTCACCGGGATCCGTGGGCGCGTGGTCGAACCCGTGACGAACATTCCACACGGCCGCGTGACCTTCGATGCCGATATCGTGGTGCTCGCGGCCGGCTGCATGGCGACCCCGGTCATTCTGCAAAAGAGCGAGCTCTGCACGGAAAATCGCTGGGTAGGCAAAGATCTGCGCTTTCACCCAGGCCTTGCGATGATGGCGATGTACGAGGAGCCCATCGACCCGTGGAAGGGTGCCACGCAAGGCTACCATTCCCTCCAATATCTCGAAGAAGGGCTCAAGTTCGAAGTGCTCTGGTCCCCGCCTTCGGTCCTTGCGACCCGCCTGCCGGGGGTGGGTCACAGCTACCAAAAGCACTTGCTCAGCTACGACCGCCTCGCGCCGTTCGATGTTATTTGCGCGGCGGACAATTCGAGTGGCGAAGTGTCCGCGCGCCCTGGAACGATGAGCCCCGACATTCGCTATCACTTGGACCAAGCCGACGTGGATCTCATGCAGAAGGGGCTGAAGATCCTGTCGGACATTTGTTGGGGCTCGGGTGCGGAGGCGATCTTGCCAGGGATCCACGGCCTTCCCGAGATCATCCAGTGCAAGGAGGATGCGGAAGTGATCCGCAAGCACCGCTTGGAGGCGAACGCGATGCTCCCCGCTTCGAACCACGCCTTTTGCACGACGCGCATGTCGCCGAACGAGCGCCTCGGCGTGGTCGACGAGAGCGGGCGCTGCCACGACCTCGACAACCTCTACATCGCCGACACGGGGATCTTCGCCGCGAGCTCAGGCGTGAACCCGATGTTGCTCTGCATGGCGCTCGCGGACCGCATCGCCCTCGGCCTTCACGCGCGACTGTAAGCCTCCGTCACTGCGGGACGTCGGTGCCGCAATCCGTGAAGCTACCGATCGTGGTCTGCACCTTGAAGTGCGACTCGCTCGTGTGCCGCTCTGCAAAGAACAGATCGAGCGCGTAGACATTGCCCACAACCAAGCCAAGCTCGGCCGAGCGCGCCAACATGTCGACCTTTCCTTCCAAGCTCGGGTGAACCCCGCCAAGATCGATGGCGAGCTTGTTGTTGACGAACACCCACAAGTCGTCGTCCCCGTTGAACTGAAAGATCTCGAAGCCCTTGTAGACGAACGACGTATGCAGCTCGAACGTGAAGTGGAAGTTGTGTGAATTGCCTTCGTTTCCGAAGCCCTGCTTGTCGATGGGAAAAAAAGCTTGGTTGTCGTAGCCCGAGATACCGTTGCCTTGGTCCACGAGCTTCAGGGTGAGCGGGATCGGCAAATTAATGGTGGGGACGTCGCGGTACCACTGGTCAAAGTTCGCCTTTCCACTGGTGGTAAAGGTGAGTGGCTTCCCTGTGTAAACAGGTTTCTTATCCCCACCGAGCGTCTTCTCGACCATCCCGAGGTCGGGGCCGATGAGGAAGCTCTCGAAGTCCGGATGACTGACTTTGAAGTCACGAACGCGACCGGTCAATTCCGTCCCGCAGAACGGCATTCCACCCGCGCCGCTCCCGGCACCGCCCACTCCAACCGCGAGGGCGTCGAGCGTGCCACCCGCGCCCGAGTTCGTTCCGGCCATGCCGCCCCCCGTGCCCGCGGTCGAGGCCACCGACGAAAACGGGTGGGTCGACGCTCCTCCTCCGCACGCCAAAAGACCACTTACCGCAAGTGGGACAACTGGGATGAAGCGATAATACATGGCGCACGGTAGCATGGTTTTGGCGGTTGGCTGATAGGCTGCGGCCGTGAGCGAGCTGTTGGTTCCGTTCGTGTACGAGCTGCGTCGCCGGAAGCTGCGCGTCGGAACGACCGAGCTCGAAGCACTTGCGCGGGCACTCTTGGCCGACGCTCATGACACTTCGCTCGAAGGGTTTTATTACGTAGCGCGTTCGCTTTTCGTACACAGCGAAACCGAGCTCGATGCCTTCGACGAGGCGTTTTCGGCTCATTTTCGAGGGATCGCGAGCGCCAGCATCCGCGTCCATGGGGAGCTCGAAGAGTGGTTACGCGATCCGGCCAAGCTCGCCTTTTTGTCCGAGGAGCAACGGGCCCTACTCGAGTCACTCGATATGGCCGAGCTGCGCCGACGCCTCGAAGAGCGGCTGCGGGAACAAAAGGAACGGCATCAAGGCGGCAACCGCTGGGTCGGAACGGGTGGGACGAGCCCGTTCGGCGCGGGTGGATACCACCCAACGGGATTGCGGTTCGGAGCGATGGGCGGGAGCCGGAGCGCCGTCGGGGTCGCAGATGCCCGCCGTTACCGAGGCTACCGAAGTGATCTCGTGCTCGACGTTCGCCAGATCGAGATGGCGCTCCGAAAGCTGCGCTCCTTCACGCGCGAGGGCGTGCAGGAGGAACTCGACATCGACCAGACGGTCGCTGAGACCGCACGCAATGCGGGCGAGCTCGAGATCGTCACGCGTGCGCCGAGACGCTCGAACATCCGGGTCATTCTCATGATGGACGTCGGGGGTTCGATGGACCCGCACGTGTTGTTGATGTCGGAGCTGTTCAGCGCGGCGCGCCGTGCAACCCACTTTCGTGAGCTAAAAACCTACTATTTTCACAACGCGATTTACGGGCAGGTTTTCGAGAGCGAACGCTTTCGCGACCCCATGCCGTTGTCGCAGTTGTTTCGCGAATGCGACGGCGGGCGCTACCACCTCGTGATGGTCGGCGACGCATCGATGCATCCTGGGGAGCTCTTCAGCGACGGACCTTGGTACCGCAGCCACGGTGCCAGCGAAGAGCGCACAACCGCGCTCGAGTGGTTTCACCTCCTGGCGCGGCACTTCCCGAAAAATGCTTGGCTGAACCCAGATCGACCGCAGACCTGGAGCGGCACCGTCGATGAACTCCGGCGCGCTTTCCCGATGTTTCCACTGACGCTCGAGGGACTCGGAGAGGCCATGCAACAACTCACGCGCGGCGTACGAAGATAGGCGCGAACCGAGAGCGCCTTTTTTACCGCATCACAGCGAACGAGCGGCGCCGCAGCGCGCATTGCCTGGAGTCGCAACGAAGAGGTCGTAATCGCCCACCGGCAGCTCGCGCGGCAAGCCGACTTCACCGTCGTAGACGCCGTGCTCGTCGGTCACAAGCGAACCCACGATGCGCTCCCCTAACGCGGAGCTTTGAATCGAAACATCGACGCGGACGTGACCGCAAGCCTCGGCGTCGGAGGTGACATGGCCGCGCAAACGCATTGGTTTTCCGCGAAAAAGATCGTGGTCGACAGCCTCCAGCACCACGACCGTGCTCGGGCGGTTGTCAGGCGCGGATTCGACGCGCGGGGAAACGTCCGGGCCGGAGGGGTCTTGCGCACCATTGGACCCCCGCTCCTCACGTGGTTTTTTCGCGGATTTATCACGCTCGCGCGCGCCGAGGTCGTCGCCGCTGTCACGGCCCGTCGGCCACGCGAACGTGTCCGGCGGCGGAACATGCTGCGGGCGCTCGGGGCGTTGCGGCTGAATCAAGTCGACCCCAGCCCCACCGAGGTCAATGCGACGCCACAGCCGGTCATCCCGAACCTCGACCCAGACGTGCGCCTCGTTCGAGACGAGCCGCGTCGGGAGCCCGGCGTTCAGAGCGGTCACGAGAAAGGCAAACGCTCGGTGCCGACACACGCCCTTCTGCGAGAGGGCGAGATCGAGGTAGATGTTTCCCCGCACCGGTGGGGGCTGTTCTGAGGGAGCAAAGGAACGAAAATACTCGGTCAGCCGTGTGACAACTTGACGCGGGGAAAGTTGCGGCGTGAGACCGATGGCCTTTGAGACTTGTTCGAACGAAGTCCGATGCTCTCTCGGTTGCGGAGGCACGGCGGGCAAAGCACGCCACGGAATGTCGGGGTAGTCCGCGGCGAAACCAGCGCGCGGTGTCGTGAGGTCAAGCACGAGGCGCACGCGCAGGCTAGCGGTCGAGCGAACGAACCAATTGTCGGCACCGTCACGTAAGAGCTCCACGGGAACCGGCGGCGTCGAGAACAAACGCAACGGATTCGCATCGGCCGCAACGGAAGGGATGGCAACCGCCTCGCCCGCTCGAAGCTCGACGGACAGGTCGCCGAAAAACCGCTCGTCGCCCGCGAGCGGCGCACCCCGGAGCAGAATCGGCGTCAGCTGCGGGACGCGCACGTAGAGCGTGTAATCTTCGCGCACCGCATCGTAAGCTTTCAGCCGCTTGAACGGCGTCAGCTGAGGCGAAAAGGGGTCATCGTAAGTTACCTCGGTCGGACGACTGGTGTCTCGATCGGGACGGAACTCCGACCCTGCGCTCTCGGCTCCACGCTCGTAGACGGTTGCCGGCGCCGGCGTTCGATTCACATCGGGCAGCACGATGGAACCACTGGGCGTCTCGATGGCGGCCGCATCATCGACGAGGCCCGACCCCGGCCTCGTGAATGCGAGCGTCTCGTTGGGCTCGGGCGGGAGGTACTCGTGCAGTAGGACGGCCTCACCATCGGCTCGAGCCATCACGGCCACCGCCGCCAACGCCACGGCGCAGACGACGGAAAGCCCCCGCGACGTCACTCGAGCGCCTGTTCTCCGGGGCGCTCCCGTTCCAGGTTCTCACGAGGCTGTGCCCGAGGTTTGGTACTCGGGCCTTCGGACAACCGGTCGGCCTCGGCCACATGGACCGCGAAGCCATACGACTCGGAGCGCGCGAGCTTGCTGGTCTTGCCGCTACGCAGACGCGGTAAGGTCGCGATGATTCGACGCATCCCGTCGGCGCAGCGCCGTGTGATGGCCATCCGCTCGACCAAACCCTCGACGAAATCTCCGACGGCCGCGGAGCGATCGCGATGCCCTTCGCAAGCTTCCTTCAAGGTCTCGAGCAGCAACAACGTCCAGAGCACCGTGTCGTCGAGCACCTCGCCCGCAACATGCTTGGCATCGATGTAAGCGAGCTGTCGCCACACGCGAGCCCCGGCAGAATCATCGTGGTCGTTCTCGTAGAGCAGCGCCGCAAGCTCGGGCAGGAGCACGTCGAGCACCCCCGTCTCCCAGGCGATGTAGAGGCTGCGACGAGCCTGGCCTCCGCGCAAAAGCCGCAAAATTTCCTCGGCGACGCGCGGGCGCGCGGCCTGGCGCAGCGACTCCCTGCAATACACAATCGCCTCATAGTCACCGGGTTCGATGCCGAGATCCAAACGACCAGCGAATTTGATCGCCCGGAGAATTCGCACCGGATCTTCGTAGAAGCGGACATCTGGCTGGCCGATCGTGCGCACAAGCCGGCTCTGGATGTCCTTCATGCCGCCGACCCAATCGAGGATGTGGTTCGTCTCTAGGCAGTAAAAAAGCGCGTTTATCGTGAAGTCACGACGGTAGGCATCTTCGTCGGCCGAACCGTAAACGTTGTCCGAGCGGATCAGAGCGCCTTCGTTGTCCGGCGTGCGGCGAAAGGTCGCCACTTCGATGACCTTGCGTCCCTGAAAGAGCACGTGGACCAGCGTGAAGCGCCGGCCGATGATGCGCGAGTTGCGAAACAAATCACGCACCTCCTCCGGATGCGCACTTGTCGCGACATCGAAGTCCTTGGGCTTGCGACCGAGCAGGAGATCACGGACGCACCCGCCGACGAGGTACGCCTCGTGCCCGTTGCGGACGAGGCGCTTCAAGACCTTGCGTACATCGGGATCGACGAACGAGTCCTCGACGACCACCTGATAGCGCCGTGGCTCCACGGGTGCCTGCGGGGCCTTAGCCTTCGCGCGCCCAGTCGGCGACAAACTGTCACCGACAGGCCTGGAGGTGGTCCTGGGGAGGCCACCTTCGCGGTTGGGGGTCAATCGACCCATGTTTGTTAAACGATCCCTATAAGTCGCAAAGATTGCGCCAGTGAATTGGCGTCAGTCTCGCGCGCGGTGGAGAGGGTATCACAGTTCAGCCGTGGAGGCTCGTTGCGCGCTGGGGCACCGTGGCCCGCACACGCTTCCCGACGTCAACGGGTTGACGACCAACCTGCCAAGCCTCCGACGACGGGTGCCAAGACATCACGTAACCCCTTGGAATCTTAGCTTTCTTTGATTGGCACGGTTGATGTTTAAGGAGTCAGGCGCAAGCTCAAGAAAACCTCGCCGGCCCCCTCATGCCCCTCGCCATCAACACGAATCTCGCCGCTTTCGATGCCCAGCGCCACTTCGCGTCCGCTGTCAGCATGGTGCAGCGTAGTTTCCAACGGTTGTCGAGCGGCTATCGCATCAACGACGCCGCCGACGACGCGGCCGGCCTCGCGGTGAGCGAGAACCTGAGCGCGCAAATCCGGGCGTTCGGTGTTGCGGAGCGAAACACCGGCACCGCCGGTAGCATGTCGCAAACGGCGGAGTCTGGCCTTGGACAAATCGGTGACATCCTCATCCGCATGCGGGAGATCGGTGTCCAGGCCGCAAACGGCGATTTGACCTCGACGTCTCGTTCGCATCTCGACACCGAATTCCAGTTCCTCAAAGAGGAGATCGAGAGGCTCGCGCAGGCGACCCAATTCAACGGAAAAGACATCCTCGGTGGCCTCGAGACGACGTTCGACTTTCAAGTCGGTATCGGCAGCACCTCCTCCGACGTGATCTCGGTGTCCTTCGGAGGGATCTCGCTCTCGAACTTCGGGCTCTCCATGGCCAACGTCGCGGGCACCGATAGAATGGCTGCCACTGGGGCAATCGATCAAATCGACGTCGCCTTTGCCACGCTCAATGCGCGCCGGGCAGCCTTCGGGGCGGCGCAGAATCGCCTCACGGTTTCGGCGACCAATACCGGGACCGTGCGAACGAACCTCAGCGCGACGAACAGCCGAATCCGCGATCTCGACTTTGCTGACGAATCCGCGCAGCTGGCGCGCGGGCAATTGCTCATGCAGGCAGGAACTTCCATCTTGGCGCAGGCAAACACGCAGCCTCAGCTGGCGCTGTCCCTGCTGTCGGGTCGCTAACCACATGTAAAGATTTGTTGAAGGGAGTGGTGGGGTGCGTAAAAACACCCTGCCTGGGCGGCGCCCCGGGTCCCGCCAACCGGGAGGCGCCGCTTTTTTTTATTTTGTTCCGACGCAAAACCTGCGCTCGAAGCGCCGAGTCCATCTGATATTGACTCGGCAACCTGTTGTTTGGTGTTATTTGCCCCTCGATTCGAACGAATCGAGGGGACCGCGCCGAGTCCATCGAAGCGACGGGTTCTTGCTTGCCGCGTGAGATGCCTCCTCGTTGGCGAAGGCGTCGATGCGAACGAATCGAGGGGGTGGCCGTCAGGGTTTGAGCTCGACGACCTTGCGGTCACCGAGTGGCATCACCATGCGATTCGTCCGACCGCCGAAGAGCGCGCGGTAACGCTCGACATCCTTCGGCGCAATGGTGTGTGTCTTCTTCGGAATGAGCCAGGTCACGCCTTCGGTGCAGGGCGGCACCGTTTCCGAGCCCTCGTACGAATAGTAACCCTCGCTCAAGACGACGAGCGGCGCGACGTCGAACGGCTTGCCCTTGACCAGCTGCGGCTCTTGGCTCGGCTGCTTCGGAAGGCGCTTCCACACCTCGGAGAGCTGCGGGGAGGTTTCACCGGGCGCGAACAAAACGGCGACGATCGCAAGCTTTCCTTCGCTCGACTTATGCACGAGCTGAAGCTCGACCTCGAAGCGAGTGCCGGCAATCGTGTGCTCGCTTGGGCTGTGAAAGACAAGCTGCAGCAACTCGAACCGCGTGCCGCCAAGCGTGAGGTAATTGTTGGCGGTGTTCGAGATACGAACGCCATGACCATCGTTTTGAATCGACAGCGGCACGGGCAGATAATCCACCGAGAGACGCACGGCGTCTTTTCCGCCCGCTTCCACCTTGCCCGGAATATCAATCGGTGATTGCTTCTTGCCACTTTTGCACGATTCAAACGCCGTGCTGAGGCCGCCCCAGAAAGACGGTCCGGACGCACCGCCATAGGACCATTCCCCACTCGCGACGGGCGCGGCCGAACCAGCGGGCGCACCCGACCCGGCCGGCGCACCGCTCGCACCTGGCGCGGCGCCGCTCGAACTTCCGGCAGGCTTCACGCCGGACGCGCTGCCGCTCGGGTTCAACATTGGATTGGGATGCTCGGCCTCCGCACTCTGACAGCCGAGAAAGCCCACCAGGGCGGCACACGGAAACATAAGGCGCATACGCCGAGCAGTATGGCACAAATCGCGTGTTCCCTCACTCACGGCAGCGGCCCTGTTCCCCGTCTGGCAAGCCAAGCTCGCGCCAGCAAAAGCGATGGCCGAAGGCCGGATCGCGACCTTCAACGGCGTCTGCAAT